>JAOUDE010000037.1 GCA_029859455.1 Ignavibacteria bacterium
GATGTGCTTCCCGGTAATCGAGCCCGCCTTTCACCGGCGTGCCGACGCCGGGAGCGACGGTCGGATCGACCGAGTCGAGGTCGAAGCTCACATGAACATAGTCGGTCCCGTTGGTAATCTGTGCCAGCGCTTTCTTCATCACCCGGTGGATTCCCTGACGATCGATATCAGACATCGTGAACACCAGGACGCCGGCTTCCTTCAGATGCTTCTTTTCACCCTCGTCCAGACTCCGAATCCCGATCAGCGCAACATGGCGCGGGTCGATCTTCCGGAATGTACCTCCGACCTGTGTGAGGTCACGCGGCCCGAGACCCAGAAGCGCCGCAAGCGGCATCCCGTGGATGTTCCCTGAAGGGGACGTCGCCGGGGTATTCATGTCGCCATGCGCATCCACCCAGAGAACCCCCACTTTCCTCCGCTTCTTCTTCGCGAACGCGGCGATCCCCGAAACCGTACCGATCGCAATCGAATGGTCTCCCCCCAGGATCAGGGGGAAATGGTTCTTCGTCATGATCTTCTGAACCTTCGTACAGAGGACTTTCGACGCCCGGCTGATTTCACGGATATACCGGGCCTTTGTGTCCCCGATCCGGATCTCCTCCATGATCTTGATATCAATGTCGCCCGCGTCGACCACCTTATTGCCGAGATCCCGCAACCTGTCTCCCAGTCCCGCAATCCGTATCGCCGAAGGACCCATGTCGACGCCGCGCCTGCCGGAACCGAGATCCATCGGAACGCCCAACACATGGAGAGCCATCGTTTCCTTTCTTCGTAAGATTATCGTTTCGTCGGAACCATGAAGCTGAGGAGACGGTCAATCGTCTCCCGGAGGTCCTTGCGGTGGGTGATCACATCGATGAAACCGTGTTCCTGCAGAAACTCCGACCTCTGAAATCCCTGAGGAAGATCGCGGCCGATCGTCTGCCGGATCACTCTCGGACCGGCGAACCCGATCAAGGCATTCGGCTCAGCGATATTGATATCTCCCAGCATCGCGTAGCTCGCCGTCACTCCGCCGGTCGTGGGATCGGTCAGAATTGAAATAAACGGGACATTGCGTTCTGCCAGTCGGCTCAATTTCGCACTCGTCTTCGCCAGCTGCATCAGCGAGAGAGCCCCCTCCATCATACGGGCGCCGCCGCTTGCAGAGAGGATAATAAGCGGCTGGCGCTTCTCCGCGGCACGGTCGATGGCACGGCCGACCTTTTCGCCTACGACCGACCCCATGCTCCCGCCGATAAACGAAAAATCCATGATGGCAATGACGACCGGCTTCTTATTGATCGATCCGGTTCCCCACCGCACAGCGTCGTTCAGCCCGGTCTTCTTGATCGCCTCGGAGGTCCTGTCCCGGTACCTCTTCGAATCAACGAACTTGAGGGGATCGGTCGACCGCATCTTCCGGTCATGCTCCTTGAATGAGCGAGGATCGAGAAGGATCTCAATATATTCCTTGCTGCCGATCCTGAAATGCGCGTTGCACTTTCCGCACGTAAAGAGGTTCTCCTCGAGCTCCGTTCGATGCAGGATCTCACCGCACTGATCGCACTTTTCCCACATTCCTTCCGGAAGTTCTTTCCGCTCCGGCGTGGTCGCGATGTTCTCCTTTGATCTTCTAAACCAGGGCATTGTCGTTACACCATCCGTGTTCGAAGTTTTGGTTGAAACTGCTGAACATACAGCGGCTCCAGCATCGCTCTGTCGGCTGCCTCACCCGCCTCTATTCTTTTTTCTCCAAGTAGCGCGACCGGTCCGGCGGTACAGGATGCCGCGGCACCTTCCACCACTCTGATCCCGGCACTCCCCCCCCCGACCAGCACGGACCGGAGTTGCATTGACGGGCCTGTTACCACTGCCTGTTTCCCCCTGAGCCTGCTCAGAATCTCTTCCGGATCCGATATTGCAACGGAACCCTGAGGCACTGCCACTCCGTTTTCCAGACTGTACATCTGAACATAGACCTCTCCCTTCCGGGAATCAACCGCCGTCACGAGAGTTTCTCCCTGACGGGTAAGATCAGCGTTGACCGTCTTGAAAGCAAGCGCATCGAGCGTCGGGACCGCCACAAGAGGAATATCCCGCGCCCATGCGATCCCTTTCGCCGCAGCAAGGCCGATCCTCAATCCGGTGAATGACCCGGGACCGATCGACACTGCAAGCCCGTCAAGATCGGTCATTCCCCATCCCTGACGTTCCAGGATTCCGGTAATCTGCTGCATCAGCATTTCCGCGTGTGCACGCGGCGTGCCGGCAGCAATCTCGTGAACCACCGTTCCTTCTGCCGCCAGCGCAACCGAACAGATATCCGTCGCCGTTTCGATGCCGAGTACTCTCACGAGGGAAGTTCCCCGGGAGAACTGATTGTTACCATCCGCTCACGCTCACTGCCGTCCCCGTGCAGAATCTTCACCGCATAATGATCGCCGGGGAGGATCGCAAGAGCACGGTCAGCCCATTCGATCAGACAGATACATCCCTCATGAAAGTAGCTTTCAATCCCAAGGTCTCTCAGCTCTGCTTCACCCCCGATCCTATACAGATCGATATGTGCCACGATACCGAACCGGGCGGGATATTCGTTGATGATCGTGAACGTCGGACTTGTGGGCCGGCCGCTGATCTGCAATCCGGCGCAAATACCTTTGACGAACTCGGTTTTTCCGGTACCGAGTTCACCGAACAGTGCGACCACATCCCCCGGCTTCAGCATCGCCCCGAACGACTCTCCCAGGTCGGCCGTATCCTTGGCTGACCTGGTGGTGACTGTTCTCATCGTTTCGGAACGAGTTTTACCACCGGCAGGATCATCTCCTCCATTGACGCGCCGCCATGCTGGAAGGAGTCCCGGTACTGGTTCAGATACCGGTGGTAATCCGTCGGGTAGACAAAATAGAAATCTTCTTTTGCGACGATATAGTTGGTGGCAACTCCCCTCTTCGGGAGCTTGAAGTCGAGTGGATTCTTGACCTGAATCGCTGCTTTCGAGTCCGACTTGAGATTCCTGCCGAATTTGTACCGCAGATTGGTCGATGCCTCACGGTCACCCAGGACCTTCGAGCCTCGCAGGCTCCGGATGCTCCCGTGGTCGGTCGTAAGGATGACCGTCACATGCGGCATCGCAGAAAGCGCTTTGAGCATCCCGAACAGGGATGAGTGGACGAACCAGGACCGCGTCAGTGACCGGTAGGCTGATTCGTCCGGTGCGATTTCCTTCAGCAGACTGGAATCGGACCGTCCGTGTGCCAGCATGTCGACGAAATTCACAACGATCGAGGTCAACGGCACCTGTGTGTAGGTATGGATGTTCTGCTCGATGTTCCGCCCGTACTCGGCATCGAGGATCTTCACATACTTCGGTTCGCGGACCAACTTGATATGCCGGCGCTCCAGGAATTTCTCGAGAAACTGCGGTTCGAACCGGTTGCGTGAGCTCTCATCATCCTCGCTCTTTTCCCAGAGCTCCGGATACCGGTGCTCGATGTCGGACGGAAATGATCCGCTGAAGATCGCGTTCCGGGAATACGGTGTGGCGGTCGGAAGGATGCTGAAATAACTCTCGCGGGTGATCGCAAAGTACTCATCGAGCAGCTTTTCCATCACCAGCCACTGATCGAACCGGAGACAGTCAACCACGAAGAAGATGACAGATCGGTCCTTTTTGAGCTCCGGGATGACATAGCGGTCCAGTATTTCGGGCGAAAGAACCGGCCGCGAGGCAGTCCCCGGTTCCGAGGCAATCCAGTTCCGGTAATTCCGTTCGATGTACTTCCCGAATGCCAGGTTCGCTTCCTTCGTCTGCTCAGCAAGCATTTGTCTCAGACTCTGATCGGGATGGGCATCCAGCTCAAGCCCCCAGCCGACCAGCCGGGTATAGAGCTCCGTCCACTCCGTGTGGTTCAGGTCACCCATCAGCATGGCGGAGAGACGGTTGAACTCCTGGATATAATCTTTGGAAACAGCCGCCGTCGCGATCCGTTTCCCTTCCAGGAATTTCTTGCACGCCATCAGAATCTGTGTCGGCTTCACCGGCTTGATGAGGTAATCGGAAATCTTGTCTCCGATCGCCTCCTCCATCAGGGATTCTTCTTCGTTTTTGGTGATCATCACCACCGGGATGTTCGGTTTGATATCCTTGATCCCGGCGAGTGTTTCCAGCCCCCCCATCCCTGCCATCATCTCATCGAGGAACACAAGATCGAACCCGTTTTCCCGGACCATCGACAGTGCGTCACTCCCGTTCGTCGCAGTTTCAACATTGTAACCGCGGTCGATCAGGAACCGGATATGAGGCCGCAACAGCTCGATCTCGTCATCGACCCAGAGTATTTTTCCCTTGTTGGCGCTCATCGTCAAAAAACCTTTGAAAACATTAGAAAATGGTAACTATTTGGGGCTTGAGAATCAATTGAAGGGACCTCAGCCTCAGATTGTGTCGGATTTTCCTGATTCGGATTTCGTACTTGTTTCGAGTTTCGATATTCGTGCTTCGTATTTTCTACCATGCTACCGTATCGCAATGTGCACATCGAGTCCTGCCTCATTGATCGTCTGACCCGGGATACGCGAACCTGAATCATCCGGGGCGATCTTTGTGTAGCGGTAGTAGACCGACGCGTTCACACGGAGACTGAGAACGTACTTGATCCGCGGCTCGATCACCGTCCTGGTTGTCCCCTCCAGCGGTGTTCCCTCCGTATCGAACTCCAGCTTCGATACTTCATAGGTGCGTCTTGAATTCTTGGAAATGGAATAGGAGAAGCTGACATCGATATCGTTATTCAACGAGATCCCGAAGAGCGGAAACTCGAATCCCTTCTTGCTGAATGACGCCGTGATGGAGATCTCCTGTGTCAGCGCTTCGATAATATTGCGGGACGAAGGAGACAGATCATACGATGTGGTGGTGTTGTAGCGAACATTCGCCCCGAAGTTTCCTTTCAATATCTCTTTGAACGTAAGATTCAGCCCGAACAAAGGATTAAAGCCGTATGACACCCGCTGATTGTCGGTGATCTCACCGAAGGTTCCCGGCAATGTGCGGAAGTTCCGTACATAGCCTGAGGTATACGCGTGGTCGAGAGAGACCCGGGTGGCGAACCCGCTGAAGAATGCCACTTTTTCAAGACCGTCCCACCGAAGGCTCCAGTTGATGCGCGGATAGTACTGGCCGAAGATCGACTTGAGCCAGGGAAGAGCCTCGAATCCCTCTTCGAATGCCTGTGACAGCTTCTGCTCCTCGCTTACCGTGGAATCCCCGTCAGCCTTCAGCTCCGTGAAGCGCTTTCCGACCTCCTTCAGACTTGTGTTGAACACGCCGAGGAAGAGCACGTCCGGGAATGTCAGAAACGTCCGATCGATACTGCCGGTTGTAGTGGAGGATGCACTCGGACTCAGGAAATCGGGAAAGCCGAGCGAGTCGGTCGGGAAGGTCTGGTTCCGTGCGAAGGTCCAGTTGATGTTCCAGTTGAGGTCCAGACGAACCCCCTCCCAGAGAGACCGGGAGGTTTTCAGATTCACCCGGTTGGTCTGCCGGAACGTATTGACCAGGTTGACGCGGGCATCAGTAGACGCCACTGCGCGACGCCCCGGCTCCACATCCCATCCAAAGAAGGGGAACCCTGAGCGTGAACCGAAGTTGGTGAGCTGACCGGTAGGATCGGTGATCAGGCCGAGCTGAAACAATCTGGTCGGGCCCGATTCAGGATCCTGTTCCTGGGCGAACGGAACAGCCCAGAAGTTCTTGAAACCGGTCCCGCCAAGGATTCCCGAACCGGAGGCATTGTTTGTCTGCGTAAAAGAGAGTGTAATATTGTCATAATCGAGAAGCGGTACCTTGATCAGCAGCCGGAGGAGATTCTTCAGCTGATCGAGGGCTCCAAGTCCGCCCGTTCCCTGGTCGGTCGCTGCCGTCGTGTCAGGTGCATCCGGCGTCGCTCCCCGCCTCCGCCCTCTTCCCCCCGGGGGCTGTGCCTTTACCGGCTCATCTCCCCAGAGTGGATCGAACATTTGTTTCAGTTTGATGTTGGTGGTGTAGTTGATCGAATTGCTGAAACCGGCCGACTTCCCGAGATCGCCTCCGACCAGGGTGTTCTGCCAGGTATAATCCACATTATAACTGAATGAATGATCGAAGAATGAATTCATGTTGAAGATGTTCGGGAGGTTCGGCTTTGTCGTATACTGATTCTGTTGAGTATGCCGGGTGGTACTCCCGAAATTGATCAGTTTGTCTCCGAAGAATATTTCGCTTATGATCGCGGAGAACGGCCGCTGGTTGCCAAGTGAATCGGTTTCGAGGTCGAGGAGACTCGATTGCACATTCACTTTGTAGTTCCAGACCGGGTTCAGGATCCCACCTTCAGTAAATTTCCAGGTGAATCCCATCTCACGGCTCGCGGGGAAGTTTCTCGTGATTGTTTCCCTCGATCCCGCCTGGCGTTGGAGCTGAACCGTTTTCCCCCGTGTCAACCCGAGTGACCAGTTGAACGTGGATGGTGTAAAGAAGAACTTCCACCCCTTGTACTGGTCCGCAGCCCACACACCGTCGAACAGGTCTCCGAAGGGCGAAATGAAGTAGTCGGGAGAGAGATTGACCGCATAGGAAACTCTCGCGTTCCAGCTCCATGCATTACGGCGGATCGTTGCGGGGCTTCGCTCGAAGGACTTCGTATAGTTGAAGCCGAACGTCAGTTTGTTGAAAGTGTCTCTGACGTACCATTCCCTGGACGGGAGACCGATCTTGATAGCCGGCGCCGCATACGTATCGGTCGTCCGGTGGGTCTCGGAATCGGTCACCAGTTGCTCGGCGACCGTTTTCGCTGAATCGGCACTCCCTCCCTGCTCGACGATCTTCTCGCGAAGGATGTTGGCTGCTTCCTTCACCTGCACATCAGAATTGGGCAGATACTCCGGGCTGACGAAGGCATCGGTGTGCGTATAGGAAAACGGGATCGATGTCCCGGTCCAGTCATCCGGGAACAGCTTATCGACCTGAACAGCTACACTTGCTCCCCAGTTTGTCGAGGTCGCACGTGAGCCGAACCGTTGCTCCAGTTTGTGAAAGCTGGGATCCACCTGAGAGTAATTGAACGATGCCGTTCCGATATCCGCCAGTTTCAACTGGGAGTCAAACCGGTAGGCAAGACCGGGCGTATCGTCCACGTCGACCAGACGGAGCTCGTTCACCCAGACCTGCCCGGTCAGCGCCGGACCCGGCTGAAGCTTCTGCGCAGGGTTCCTGCCGTCATGCTTGTTCGTGACACCCACCGCGAGAAACCGGATCTGCGTCAGCGAGGGCGTCCCCAGAACACGGTAGAACGACCCCGGCGGTCCGCCGGAAACCGGCTCAGGGGGCGACAGGACGTTCGTTGAATCACGACCCTGCTTGATCGCTGTCAGTTCGTCGAACCGGACCACCATATCATTGAGCGGATCCCATCCGGGACGAACCGGCGCCCGGTATTCATAATAGTTCAGTGTGTCGTATCCGAACAGGAAGAAGACCTCGGCGTCATAGTTGGTCGAATCGACATACTGAAAATCATCATCGCCGTGCACGAACATCTTCATCGTTCTGTAGTTGAAGAGATCGAGCGGTTTGAATGTGTAGTACTTGACCGCCATCCTGGATTCTCCGTCCGGAACACCTTTCAGCTGGAGTGACAGCGACTGTTCGTTTGAGAGAATGTTCTCATCAGGCCTTGTCCGATCCTGTTCCCGGATAACGCCCGGAGGAGATATGTATTCAGGATTATCCTCGATATTCACGACGCTCGCCTGGAAGGTCGAGTCCCCCTTCACAAGCTCCTGCCACTGATTGCCGACGAGATTGAAATCCGCGATCCTCACTCTGATCGTGTCGGAAGCATTGCGGAAGAACGCCCTGATATATTCAACGTTTTCGAAGTTCGGGGTGCCGACTGTTCGCTGAAACTCGATCAACGGAATCCTGAACTGGTACCAGCCGTTGCTTCCACCACCGACCACCAGCGGGTTGCGTGACCGGACAGTGTCCAGAGAGACATCGTACTGAAAATACTGGTTGATCAGATCCACCTGCCCGTTGGAGTTCAGGTCTTCCGTATCAGGCACAAGTCCGCCGGAGCTTCTACCGTTTCCTTCCGTACCGTTGATGAACGAGAAATCGAGGGACCCGGTCTGAAACGAGAAGTTATCACCGCTCGGGTCCGGAGACCACGTTGTCCCGTAGAGGCTGATCTCCTCCGCGTTGGTGAGCATGTCGAGACCGACATCCTCCCCTTCCTGGAGGGTTCCGTTGATATTCTCGCTCAGCACCCTGTCCTCGGAGTTGAGCTCACGGTTCGGAATCACATCCTCCGAAATCGATCCGATGTCGATCACCAGCTTCGCCGTTTCGTCCATCGGCGCATCCTCCACCCTGAGCCAGAGCTCGATAAAATTGATATTCTCACTGACCAGGTTTGTCGCTGAAATCGAGATCGGCTTCATGACGCCACCCCAGTTCCTGGCCTGCGTGAGGTCGTTGTCGATATCGGCACTGTAATTGAACGCACCGCGGGCATCGGGGGCATACAGAAAATCGAGTACGGTGACCTGCTGCTGGTCCCTTCCGACCTCTTTCTTCGGGAATATATCATTGACGAGTACATCGGACGGAAGGACATTGTACCAGATGAACCTTCCTTTCGACTTCACTTTCGATGTATCGGGTGTCAGCGGCGGGAATGAAACGGAGTCTGCCGGAGGGCTGGCCAGCGTCCACTGGGAGTAGGAGATGCCGAGAGGAATCGTCCGGCGGGCCCCCTCGAAATCATCGATGTACGCAATCCCCGCCCCCTGGTCGCTGACGATCGTGCTCTTCTTCGTATTCGGATCCGGCAGCATGTACGCCGCCTCCCCTGAGATCTTGATCTGCGATTGTTCCCGTGTTTCAAAGACCGGAAGAGCGTCAAGCGCTTTGGTCAGTGCCGGGAGTTCGACAGTCGTCGACCCATCGACACCCATGATCGTATTGTTACTCGGTTCCTCCCCGATCCGCACTTTGTCGCTCAGACTCTCCTGGTTCAGGTTCATAACGGTGAATCCGAAGAATGTCTTTTTCGAGAGCGCGAGATCCCCGCGTGCGCCGAGGAGTGTCTTCGAGGCCAGCTGAAACAGATCATTCTGTTCATACTTGATCTGCACGTTTGCTCCGGGGACGAGCGCCCGGTTGTTCCGGATCACCACTTCGCCAATGATGTAATCGACCGTGTAGTCGACATTGGGGGTGAGCGGCACACCGTCAAGCAGAACTTCGACACTCCCTTCAACGATATTGAATCCCAGGGTGTAACGCGACGAGGCCTCACCGGTCGCAAGCCCCTTGATGGTATAGCTGTTGCGTTGACTGTTCTGCGCCCCGGTTTGTGTCGTATCATATACCTCGGGGAAGATGAATTCGGAGCTGTCAGAGACGGTTGTTCCGAGATTGGAAAAATATCCCCTGATGCCTTCATCGAATGGCCTGAGCGTGGGAAAGATCAGTTCGGCGCGGGATTGATTAATCGTAAATCCCGGCCGGAAATCGAACGTACCGTCCCCGTCCTCAACCCTCGTTCCCTGGTCGTTGTAATTGTCGATCCCCAGCACACGGAGGAGACGTTCATTCAGAATGCTGTTCTGGTCCTCCTGGCCGGCGAGCGAACGATACACATCAAGCACAAACCCCTCTTTCTTCAGGTTCCTCCCTCCGATGGAGTAGATGTTCTTCAGCATCTGATCCCAGGCAACAACGTAGCGGCGCCCGTTGCTGGTCAGGTTCCGCGGCTTGACCATCTTGAGCACCAGGGTGGTAGCGATGCCGATGCTGTCCAGCCCGAGGTCCCTTGCAAATTCGCCGTACTGGTTCCCTTCGATCGTCCGGTACGCAATACCGACCACCTGGTTGTCCTGGATGCTGACATTGAACGAGATGACGCCGAGGTAGCCGTCTCCTGTCATTTCATAGTCGATATTTGGTTCCAGTTTGATGAATCGTGCGGTCTCGATCAGCCCCGGGATTTCTTCGAGTCCTCGCAGCGAATCTGCATAGCCTGCACCCGGACGCGGATCCAGACTCACAAAGCTGATTCCCTGGCGTGACAGCGCAATCTGGTTCTGATCGTTCCCCAGAAGCTGGACCCAGACCTCGGTCTCAATAATCTGGGTTGCGGCATTGGTGATCGGGATATCGTTCGTATAGTAATCTTCGTAGAACTGCCGGTAGAGGGTATCGACGAAGAAATGATTCTGAGCGTAGCGGTAGGCGGGGATCACGAACTCCGACTGCTGCGATCCGCCCGACACCGAGACTTCTTTTATCTCACCTTTCTTCTGTGATGCGAGGGTCGTCAGCGTCATCGGCCCTGCCTGGAACTGCGCTTTGACACCGAACAACGCCTGGCTGTTTCCGATAAAGGTTGAAGGGGTCTGAAGCGACACGTTTCCGGCTTCCACACTCTTCACAATCTCATCGTCGTAGCCGGTATACTTGATCTTCAGCTGGTTTTCATATTCGAATGTCCGCTGTGTGTTCCAGTCAGCGAGGATATTCAGCTTGTCGCCGATCGTGCCGTTGACATTGACCTGAACGTCCTGACTGAAATCCGGTTCGTTTCTGCTCTGGTCCTGCGTCGAGATCTGGATCTGATCCGATTTCGTATTCCTGAACCCCGCTTTGATATCCACCGCTCCGCTGATGTTCAATTTGATCTCCGGCTTGCCGAAGATGCTGAAGATCGGGTTCGGAGGTACCGGGATTTCGATCTGAGTAAGATTGGACAGGAGTTCACCCACGTCATCCTTCGGTCCAAGGACAGGAGGCTTGCGTGCTTCGGCTGCGAGCAGGCGGCGGAAGTGGTCCTTCCGTTCGGCGGCCAGGTAATCCCGGAGGGACATTTGCACCGGGGTCTTGACATCCTTACCGCCGACCGTTTCCCTGAACGTGATAATGAAACCTGTCGAATCGATGGTGGTTTCCCGTTTGTAGATCTGCGGGTTCGGATTGGCGAAGAGCGTGTATGTCCTGTCCGGAAAGACATTGACCACCCTGCTGTCTTTCCGTGACACCTTGAAGTGAGCCATGCGGGCGGTGGAGTCCATATACACCACATAGGAGGTATCGATCTCCGCCACCTGCTCGGGCAGGTCTTCCCAGGTCCCGGATCCGGTGAGATAGTAGGTGATTCCCGGGGGGAGCGCGCCCGGGCCCGGCGGAGCAAGATACACTTCCGGATTAAGGACGGAACGGTCGGTCAGGATCCGTCCGCGCGTTTCGAAATGATCTTCGATCCCTTTCGAGAACGGTTCCAGGGATGGAAAAATGATCTCTGCACTTCCAGGAATCACAGTCCGCGCCGGTTTGAAATCGAATGCCCCGTCCGTATCTCTGTCGACCCCAAGAACCTCCACGAGAGGAACACCGAGCAGATCGAACTCCTCCTGACCGGGTGCCGGCCGCCTGGCGATATTCAGCTTGAATCCGTCGGGCCGCAGGTTCTTACCTCCGATCGGGTAGATGTTTTTCAGCATCATCCTCCATGGGATGACATATTCCGGCCCATGGATCAGAAGATCTTTCGGGCGGAGCATTTTCAGGACAAGCTTCCCTCTGGGATCTCCACCGTCGATATCACGCTCGAACTGTCCGTACTGGACGCCGTCTGCCCTGCGATATGCAATCGCGACGATCTGGTCGTCCTGAATCGGACGGAGGATTGTCACCACACCGAGAACTCCACCGTCTGTCAGTTCGTATTCTGTCGGATCCAGCCTGGTGAATGTTGCCGATTCGATCCTTCCGGCTGAGTCGGCACCGGTCCGGTATTCCGCGCTGTAGCCGATACCGGGCCGTTGAGGGACATCGACACGGGCGACACCGAGCCGGTCTGTCGGACCGGGAAAATTATCCGCCACCGAAACCCAGACCTCGGTTTCAACCACCTGCGACAAACGCATCTGCGGTGAAACAAGGGGGAGTCCGCCCTGGTAGTACGGTTCGTAGTACGGGATGTACGAAGTGTCGACAAAGAAATGATTCGTGGAAAAACGGTCAGCGGCGATCTCGAAGGTACGGACCCGGGTGGCGGTGGTATCCTGAGAGAGAGCTCTGCCGTGGAAGAGAAAACCGATCAGGAAGGGAAGAAGGAGCGCGCGCGGGAATATCCTCATTCGAGAACGGGGATGTCGCACAGATATGTAATCGGAGAAAACCGATCCGATCATCTGGTGTAACGCCTCTTCAGTGTTGTGTTCCTCATCTTCGGAGCGGCATCTGTTCGGAATCCGTCCGCCCCTGCGCTTGTCAGTCAGTCGCTCCGACCGTCAATCGCCCCATCAAAACCAATAGCAAAATCGATATGGTTGTCCTCACCACTGATAAAGGATTGCGTTACACAGCTTCCATAACATAGAAAAATCAGGTGAGGATTACAACCGGCGCGGGCCGGAAATGCCCTCCGGCAGCCTGACCCGATTCGTGCACTTTTTTTGAAAAGAGGTGTATGACACCTATATTGACTCCATGAAATGGCGAACGATGATCTCCGGCTCCCTGATTTCCCGCTATCTTCTCCGGGCAATGATCGGGCCTTTCCTCTTTTCCTTCTTCTGCCTCATGTTCTTATTCATGCTCCATTTCATCATGCGGTATATCGATGAGCTGGTCGGCAAAGGGCTCAGCGCGTGGGTCATCATGGAACTGATCACCCTGAATCTCGCCTGGATGGTGGTTCTGGCCGTACCGATGTCGATCCTGGTGGCGACGCTGATGGCGTTCGGTGATCTGTCGCAGACCAACGAAGTGACAGCGATGAAGGCAGGAGGAATGAGCAACATGATGCTCCTCAGGCCGGTGTTCATTGCGGCCGCCGGAGTGGCCATCGCCCTGGTGTTCTTCAATAACCAGATCCTG
>JAOUDE010000331.1 GCA_029859455.1 Ignavibacteria bacterium
CGGCGAAATCGAAGCGGCCATCTACAGTCACCCTGAAATCAAGGAAGCTGCCGTTATTCCGGTTCCGGACGAGTTGATCACAAACAGGATCAAGGCGTTTATCGTACCTCAGGAAGGAATCACGCTCGAAGCTACTGATATTCGCGGGTACTGTTCCGAGAAACTACCGCACTACATGGTCCCTGAGATCATTGAGTTCCGTGATATCCTCCCCAAAACTTCCACGGGGAAGATCAACAAGCCCGCCCTTGTGGCGGAGAACGGAAAGAAAGCCGATTGAGGCGGCAGGGCCGGGCGTTCATCCACTGCGGCTCCAACGCTTTCGCTGTTTCCCTTCATTCGACCCAGAGACATCATGCCGAATTACTTTACGGAAAACCGGGATCTCGTCAACCAGTTCAACAAACTTGAACTGCGGAAGGTTGTGGAGATCCTTGAACATGGTTACACCCAGGCGCGGGAGTATGATTTCGCGCCGAAATCCTATGAGGAGGCGCTCGAAATATACAAAGGAAGCCTCGAGCTCGTGGGGGACATTTCAGGGAATTTTATAGCCCCGCGGGCGGAAGCAGTCGATGCCGAGGGGGCGCGGCTGGAAAACGGTACTGTCCACTACGCCAAAGGGACGCGGGAGAATCTGGACAAACTGTCCGAGGCCGGATTGATGGGCGTCATCATTCCGCGGTGCTACGGCGGAGCGAATTTTCCGGCCACCATCTACATGATGATGATCGAAATGGTCTCCCGCGCGGATGCTTCTCTCATGACTCTGTTCGGCTATCAGGATGTCGGAGAGACCATTGCGCGGCTCGGCACAAAAGAACAGGGTGAGGAGTTCCTCCTGAATTACACAAGCGGCGAGTGGACCGGAGCAACCTGCCTCACCGAGCCGGGGGCGGGGTCCGACCTGCAATCGGTCAAACTGGAGGCATATCAGGATGATACCGGGCAATGGCGCCTTCGCGGTCTGAAACACTTTATCTCAAACGGGAATGGCGAGGTACTTGTCGTCCTGGCCCGGTCTGAGCCCGGCACAAAGAACATGTTCGGTTTGAGCCTGTTTGCCTGCCACGGGACCGACGAAAGAGTCCGGGTCAACAGAATCGAGCACAAGATGGGTCTTCACGGGTCCCCTACCTGCGAAATCATTTTCGATGATGCGCCCGCTCAGCTTCTGGGGAGACGGAGGTTCGGCCTGTTCAATGTCCTGTATATCCTTAATCATGCCCGGTTCAGCGTCGCCGCTCAGGCGATCGGTATTGCCGAGGCTGCGTACGGGGAGGCGCTCCAGTGGTCCAAAGACCGTGTCCAGTTCGGCAGGGCCTTATACACGATGCCTCCGATTGCCAACACCCTGATTGAGATGAGGGTGGCAATCGAGGCCTCCCGCTCCCTTCTCTATGGATCGGTCCAGTGGCTCGACCGCAGAAACAAAATCGAGGAAGAGATCGCAGAGCTGAAAGCGGCCGGGAAACCGCACGAGGAGCAGAAGGCGGAGTTCGACAGGGCAGCGCGGTATACCGACCTCCTTTCTCCGCTGGTCAAGTACGTTGTCACTGAGGCGGCAAACAAAGTTGTCTACGATGCGGTTCAACTGCACGGGGGGATGGGGTATATGAGAGAGATGGAGGTAGAACGTCTTACCCGCGATGTCCGCATTACGTCGATTTACGAAGGCGCGACCTCGGTCCAGGTGGTCGGTGCCATCAAGCATGTCATGGCGGACGTGCTCGGGGAATTGTTTGACCGGATGGAAGCGGCGGGGTATCCCGCAGACCTGTCCAGCTCCCTGAAGGAGCTTACGGAACTACGGAACCTCTTCAGGGATTGCGTTACGGTGGTTGAGAACGAAGCCAACGCTGCCTCCAGAGAAGCGGCAGCGAAGGAATTAACGGACATGTACGCTGCGCTGTACACCGGATTCCTTCTGCTGGATGAAGCCCGAACCAACGACCGCAAGAAGATAATTGCCCGCCGGTACATCACAGGAGCTCTTGCTGCCTCCCAGGCGGGTGCGACCCGCGTGCATCGTAGTCATTTCAACGACCTGGAACATACGGACAGCGTCTGCAACTGAACGATGTTGCCTGAAATGTGAAGCCCCCTGTGAGTTATCACACGGGGCTTCTTGCATGCAGGACGGGATCTCTTATTCGGCGAGCGGAATCAGTGCGGCGAGTTCGTAATCGATCAGGGCATCAATCTTGTTTTCGATCTGAAGATACCGGGCTACTTTGACCGCAGGAAGGATCTCGCTCAGCTTCGGGATGTAGGACTGCCGCATTTTGAGCTCCTCTTCTTGGATCATGAAGAATTCTGCGAGCAGACGCTTTGCATCATCATTTGTAATACTTCCATACTCTTTCGCATATTCTTCGATCAAAGCACCTGACCGCTGGTTCAGCTTGGCAAGATCCGCCTGATACGCCTCGTAGACCTCCCAGAAGCCTTTCGCCTCGCCTTCCGTCAGCCCCATATTGGCCGCCACAAGGAGTTTCTTGTCTGCTTTCATTTTCTCTGCAAGAATCTCCATGTTGTTCGCGGGAGTGTCCTGAGCAAGCAGGGCAGGTGACAGAAAGAGTGAAACAACAAGATACAGGGCGTAGCGATTCATTGTGTATTCCTCATTAGTTGTGTTGAGATAATCTTCGGCCAGATTGCCACAGTGGACAGCCCCGGAACTGAAGGCCATAATGTATGCAAATAGGCCCTCAGCTTCAAATGAATTGACATAAGAAAGCCCTCGGTAATGCTGAGGGCGGGATGGCTCCGCGAGTAGGACTCGAACCTGCATCCCGACAGAGTCGGGATAACAGCCGCATGCTCTACCATTGTATCTCTCCATCAATCAGGCGTTCGATCATCCTCCGGCTCTTCCACCGCTTGACCATTTGCTCAGCGGCGATTGCTTCTTTCTTCGTGCCAAATCCCCGGACGGACACAATCTTCCACGCGCGATACCGTGACGTAAACCCCCTCTCGACGGTGTTGTGAAATGTCAACCGGCGTTCCGGATTACCCGAAACTCCGACGTAATATCGATCGGAAGATTCAGATCGGAGGATATACAGGAAATACATGAAAAAAGCCCTCGATGATGCTGAGGGCGGGATGGCTCCGCGAGTAGGACTCGAACCTACATCCCGA
>JAOUDE010000332.1 GCA_029859455.1 Ignavibacteria bacterium
CTCTACCATTGAGCTATCGCGGAATAAAAGAGCCTGCTTTACCCGAATTACTGCTTTTCGGAACGTGAAATTTACGATAATTCCGTTCGATTGTCAACCGGCGCTGTTATCCTAACGGGATTCGACGAACGAGCTCAATCACATAGTAGGAGATTCCTGCAACAAAGGCTGCCGCAGGAATGGTGATAAGCCATGCGACAATAATTCTTCCGGCTATCCCCCACCGCACTGCCGACAACCTCCTCGTCGCACCCACACCCATGATCGCCCCGGCGATTGTGTGCGTCGTGCTCACCGGGATCCCGGCCATGGCTGTTCCGAAGAGCATCACGGCGCTTGCTGTCTCGGCACAGAATCCTCCGATCGGCTTCAGGGCGGTCAGCTTCATTCCCATCGTCCGAACAACCCTCCATCCCCCAAAATATGTACCCAGGCCGATCGCAATGTGGGCCGAGATAATAACCCAGAAGGGAACGTAAAACGTATCGCCGAGATAGCCTGCCGTATACAGAGTGAGGGCAATAATCCCCATCGTTTTCTGCGCGTCGTTGGTACCGTGGCCCAGGCTGAACGCTGCAGAGGAGACGAGCTGGCCAAGTCTGAACAGCTTGTCGACTCGGTCCGGCGATGATTTCCGCACCATCCAGAGCACGATGGTAATCAGAACAAACGAAACCAGCATACCAAGGATCGGAGCGACAAAGATGAAGAGCGTGACCTTCGTAATCCCGGGTATCACCAGTGCACCCGGGCCGGCCTTGATCAGGGCCGAGCCTGCAAGCCCGCCGATCAAGGCATGGGACACGCTGATAGGGACTCCAAACCGTGTACAGAAATGTGTCCAGAGAATCGCACCGGAGAGTCCGGCAAGGATCATGTATTCATCAACAACGAGAACGTCGACGATCCCCTTGCCTATCGTGTTGGCAACATGAACTCCGAATCCAAATGCAGCAGCGAAATTGAAGAATGCCGCCCAGAGTACGGCCCATCGGGGCGACAAGACGCGCGTTGAAACGATCGTTGCAATCGAATTGGCCGCATCATTCATCCCATTCAGGAAATCGAAGATCAGGGCAACCACGACGACAACGATCACAAGTTCAAGCATGCGGAGACCAGATAGCGATGGGGACAGGAAATGAAGCCAGGAATGATTTCTCAGGCATTCTTGACGATGATGCTTTCGATCACATTCGCCGCATCTTCACACTGATCTGTTGCCGTTTCAAGGCTCACAAGAATCTCCTTGTTCTTTATCAGAAGGATCGGATCCTTACAGGTCTCAAACAGAGAGCCGATTGTCCTTTCAAAGAGGTCATCTGCTTCGTTTTCGATGCTGTGGATGGCAACAAGACAGCTCCGAATCTCCTTCGCATTCTTGAGATTCGAGAGATGGTTCACAGCATTGGACAGCTCCTCAACAGCTTTGAGGACATATGCAGCCAAGGCTTCCATGCCGGGAGTGATCGTGTCGACTTTGTACAGGGCAATCCTGTTTGCCGCCCCGTTGATAAAATCAAGGATGTCATCAATCTTGGAGGCGAGAGTGTGTATATCCTCACGGTCGAACGGGGTTATGAACGTTGATTCCAGATAGCGAAAAATGGCATGCGTAAGCTCGTCCCCTTTGTGCTCCAGTTCGTCGACCTGACGTATCTTCTGGAGCCGCTGATCGATTGCCATCTTCCCATCCATCAATTCGTCCAGCGCTTGCGCCGCCTTCAGAAGGTTCTCCACATCCCGCTGAAAGTACTGGAAGAACTTCTCATCCTTTGGCAACAGCGCCTGTATCAACGAATCAAGCTTCATCGTAACCCCGGAGGAAAGTCGGAAAACTGGAGCTGGACTATGAGGAAAGTTTCTTCAGGACGCCAAGGAGCAGATCCCAGAACTTCTGCACGGAGGCTATCTCGACTCTTTCATCTGGCGAATGCGCGCCTTCGATGGTCGGTCCGAACGAAACCATATCCATCCCTGAAAACCGCTCACCGATGAGCCCGCATTCCAGGCCGGCATGGATCGCCTTGACAACCGGTTCCTTTCCAAAGAGCTCCTTGTATGAACTCTGTGCGGCCCTGAGCGCCTTCGAATTGAGGTTTGGTTTCCATCCGGGGTATCCGTCCGATGACTCCACTCTGGCGCCCGACATTTCACCCAGAGTGGTCACCTGATCGAGGATATTATTCAGAGAAGAACGTACGGAGCTTCGCTGGCTCGTTGACACAACAACGGTCGACCCGGTCGTTGTAATAATCGCGGCATTCGTTGATGTTTCAACAAGGCCGGGTATATCGGCACTCATGACCACCACTCCGTGAGGGACGGTATGGAGGAAGTTGGCGATTCGCAACATATCCTTCCCCGCGAACGGTTTCGTGGATGCGCCCTTCGCCTCCACCACGTCAACGGTTCCGCCTCCGTCGACGCCCGCGTACTCACCCTGGATCTCTCCGGTCACAACCGCGGCTATCTCTTTCAATTTCTTGAAATCGGCCGGCGCTGCATAGACGAGCGCCTCCGCCTCCCGCGGAATTGCATTCCTCTTGCTCCCGCCGTTTAGATCAGCCAGCTTGAGATCGACCTGGCGCCGCATCGCGCGGAGTGTCCTCCCGAGAACCTTTAAGGCATTCCCACGCCCAAGATGAATCTCGACGCCGGAGTGCCCCCCCTTCAATCCACTCACAAGGATCTGAAACGGGGCAAAACCAGCCGGTGCATCCTCGCGCTCAATGTCGAATGTCAAGATGGTATCCCTACCTCCCGCACACCCGACATAGACTGAGCCTTCCTCTTCAGAATCCAGGTTCAGCATGATCCTGCCTTTGAGGGAATCCTTCTGCAGGCCCATTGCCCCTGTCATACCTGTCTCTTCATCAACCGTAAACAGCAGCTCGAGAGGGCCATGCTCCAGCCCGGAATCCAGCATGATCGCCAGCCCGGCTGCCACTCCTATCCCGTTGTCAGAACCGAGCGTTGTTCCCTTCGCCTTGATATGGCCATTCGATCGCTGGAGCGAGATCGGGTCATTGTCAAAATCATGCTTGACATCCCTGTTTTTCTCGCAGACCATGTCAAGATGGCTCTGGATGACAACAATCGGAGCCTTCTCCCGCCCCGGTGAAGCGGGCTTGTGGACAACGATA
>JAOUDE010000333.1 GCA_029859455.1 Ignavibacteria bacterium
ACCATCGATTGTTGGGAGATTGATGTCAAGCAAAACGAGGTCGACGTCGTTCTCCCTGAACACCGCGAGTCCCTTTTCCCCATCACCCGCCTCATAAATGGTGTAGCCTTCTCCGGCAAGCTCGCGCACAAGAGCACTCCTCAGCTCATCGTCATCATCAACGATCAGGATATGGAAGTCTTCGGTCATACATTCTTGCAAAGGTTGTGGTTGATAGAAGGCCGGTCTGTTTCGGCATCAAGATACATTGTCTGATCCGGGAAGTCAACGGTGAATTAGCCCTGTAGTTCAGGCTCCCGGTAACGGTGAAGCCGGCAAGCTAGTCCTGTGCTGTTGCCTCAGCGACCGAGCTTGAGACAGCGCTTGCTCCAAGCGAAGACGTCCGCTTCATTTCCCCCCAGACCCGCTCTTTCCTCTTCATCCATCGCCACAAACCTCTCATCCTCCAGTACAGGGTGAGCTGCCGGTACCCGAGGTTCTCCAGGACCGCTGCAAGGACCAACCGGAGGACATGACTGACTTTCGGATAGATGTGGAACGTCAGCTCCTCGAGAAGGAATGCCGCAATGGACAGGAGAATACCGAGACCGATCGATACGAAACTGAACAGCAGCATGTACTCCAGCGAGATCAGGCCGAACAGCATTCCGACCACAACCAGCAGGTAACCGGCGGTCTCGATGACAGGACCGATCAGTTCGAAGAGCGCGGTAAAGGGCAGGGCGAGCCATCCGACACTCCCTCCTCTGCGGTGAAAGAACAGCGGACGGCTGGCGGCCAGACTCTCGGCCAGGCCCCGCTGCCAGCGGGACCGCTGGTTCCCGAGCGTCTTCAGGTCTGTCGGGGCTTCCGTCCAGCAGATCGGATCAGGTACAAAGTGGATTCTGTACGGCACCTGAAGAAGCCGGTAGTGCTTGTGCAGTCGCAGAATGAGGTCCATGTCCTCGCCGATTGTATCGGTCCGGTATCCGCCGACTGCAATGACTGAATCGCGCCGAAACAAGCCGAATGCACCTGAGATGATCGTGATGGCGTTCAACGGTGCCCATCCCATCCGCCCGAACTGGAAGGCGCGAAGGTATTCCACAATCTGCATCTGCGCGAGGAATGAAGGGGGGAGACCCGCCTTGACAAGAAACCCGCCGACGACATGGCATCCGTTGGCAATGCGTACGGTGCCACCAGATGCAACCGTGGCCGGATCTTCCAGGAATGGTTGTGCCACAAGCCTGAGGCTGTTGGGCTGCAGCATGGAATCGGCATCGATGCTGCAGACGATTGCGTAGCGGGCCAGGTTGATCCCGGCGTTGAGCGAATCCGCTTTGCCTCCGTTGGCCTTGTTGATGACCCGGAGTCTCGGATGGGAACGCGACCGGTACAGAGCGTGGACCGGTTGTGTGACGATCCCTTCCTGACAATCTTCCGGGAATTCGTACAGGCCGAATTCCTCCGTGAGCGCCTGCAGAGTCCCGTCGCGCGACCCGTCATTGATGACGAGCACCTCGAAATCGGAGTATTGGAGCTGCAGCAGCGACCGGACGGAGCCGACGATGTTCCCCTCTTCATTGTACGCCGGCACCAGAATGCTGATAGGGGGTTCCAGACCTTCGTAGGACTGCGGAAGACCGTCAAGGACCCTCCTTGGCAGATATCGAAGGGTCGTGAGGAAGGAGGAGAGCATCAGGACGATGTATCCGAACTGAAGCCCCACGAAATAGAGCAGTACCACAACCTGCAGAATAGTCACAATCATTGACTCACTCATGCGGCCTTCTCCTCCGCCATCGCCCGTTCCAGCAGGGCGAGCTCCTGCGGGGATGAAATCGTTCGGCAGAGCTCGACGAGCGTCTCCTCGTTCAGACACGGAAGGGAGACGAGGGCATGGGCAGCCGACCGGCGAACCCACCAGTCCTGGTCAGACAGCTGTCCGACGAGAAGGTCGACATCGTGAGGCATTCCCAGCCGTCCGAGGGCCTCTGCAGCCGCCATCCGAACCCGCCAGTGTGCGTGATCCATCAGTTGACGCACCTGACCGAGGTCGTGCGGGGAACGGAGCATGTCGAGACAGGCGGCGAGGACGTCCGGGTCGGTTGTGGATCCCATAATCTTCCGCAGAGCGGGGAAGGCATGCTCGTCATAACAGAGGTCCAGAAACCGAATCATCCGTGGGGCGGCAGAGCGTTCCACCTGCATTGCTGCAGAAGCGAGCGGTCCGGAGACGACCGCCGGGCCCGCTTCCTTCAGGATTGCATAGACCCTGTTGGGAGGCCACTCTGCCCTCGTGCTGATCTGCGGCAGCAGGAAGATCATCGCAGAAGAAGCGTCGATCCGGGTCATTGCGCGTGCGGCGGCAAGACTGAGAACCGGATCATCCCCTCCAACCAGACGGCGCAGAGAACCCCATGCATCCCGGCATTTCAGATGGCCGAGAGTGGAGACCGCAATGAGCCGCTCGCGGATCGTCCCATGCTCCAGAAGACGGCGGGTGACCTGCTCGATCCTATGGGCCTTTGCGAATGCAATGAGGCCGGACTGAGACTCACCGGTTACCGATTCCTGCATCTGGTTCCAGAGGAAGAGAAATTCAAACTCCTGAGAAGGAGGGATCTGTCCTTCCTGAATGGGACCACCGAACATGGCGG
This sequence comes from Ignavibacteria bacterium, assembly GCA_029859455.1. Classification (GTDB taxonomy): domain Bacteria; phylum Bacteroidota; class Ignavibacteria; order UBA10030; family UBA6906; genus JAOUDE01. Next base: position 2,643 of record JAOUDE010000333.1, read on the forward strand.
CAGTCAACCGTGGACGCCAGGTGGCCATAAACTGCTTTTCCCGGCGCTCCCTGAAGACCAGCCTCACGCGAAGCGCTATGATGAGCAGCACCATGACGGCCGTCAGGAGAAAGATGAACACCGCCATCAACGACAGCGTCTCCGCTGAGACCCCGAACCAGCCCGATTCCTGTATCATGCGGACCTCTCAGGCAATCAGTCTGCGGATTCGGGCGACGAGCTCTGCCGGCCGGAAGGGCTTCAGGACGTAATCATTGGCTCCCGCTTCCAGGGCTTTCGTGACATCCTTTTCCTGAGATCGTGCAGTCAGCATGACAACCGGAACATCATTCCAGGATTCCTTTCTCCGTATCCGCTGCAGCAGCTGAATGCCGTCCTCGTGGGGAAGCATGACATCGAGGAGGACAAGACAGGGAGGAGGCACATGTTCGATCGCTTTTCCCGCGTCGAGACCGTTGTCGAAGGTGACGACCTCAAAGCCCTCGCGTCCCAGCATGTACTG
>JAOUDE010000334.1 GCA_029859455.1 Ignavibacteria bacterium
AGGGCGAGACGTCCGAGAGCGGCATCCTTGTCTTTCTGCTGAAATGTCGTCAGTTCACGCGCTTTCCTCTGCGATTCTTCCAGGGATCCCGCTGAGGGATAGTTCTCCGCCAGCGCAACGTGCAGTTCGATCGCCCGGTCGAAGTCGCCCAGTTCCTCATAGCACTCAGACCCAAGCATATGCGCCGCAACCGCCTCCGGTGAACGGGGAAACCGGGAGATAATCGCCTCACAATAGAGGGCGCTTCGCCGCAGATCTTTCATCTTTTCCTTCGCGACGGTTGCAGCTCGCAGGAGCGTTGCCGGCCCTGCAGGATCGCCCGGGAATTCCTCAAGAAACAGTGTATACATCCTGAGCGCCTCGCCATAATCCCGGGCCGCCAGGGCATCTTCGGCGAGCATGCCGATCGTTTTCCGCTTGATTTGTTCCGGCGGATTCTGACTCAGGATCATCCCACCCGTTTGCATGACCCGGGTGTGGTCTCCTGCCCTGGCTGCTGCCACCGTGATGAGCCACAGAACCTCGGAATCAGACCGGGAGCGGTATAGCTTCTCGAACTGACCGATCGCCCGGTCATGATCGCCGTTCCCGTCATAGGCGATCCCGAGTCCAACCCCGGCCTCCCACAGCAGGGAACTGTCACGGAGAGCCTTCTCTTCCAGCACTTTCCGAAAACTGGCTACTGCCCCTGCAAATTCACCTTTCATATTCTGAAGTTGCCCGCGTCGTACGTGGGCCGCCATAACAGCGCTGGAATTTCCATGCTTCTGAATAACTTCGTCATACCGTGCAGCCGCCTCGTCGAGCAGCCATTGTGCACGGTAGATATCGCCAAGGATGAGAAGGGCCTGGGCACGTGACTCGAGGGAAGGATCTCCTTCGATCACCCGCATAAGCTCATTGCGTGCCTGGACCACCTGCCCTTCCATGAAATAGAGCTCCGCGAGCGCCGTCCGTGCACCGTGGGTTGCCCCGCTGGCGGGGTATTCCTGGAGAACAGCCCTCAGCACCCGTCGTGCATCATCAGGCATCCCGGCAAGACGAAACTGCTGACCCGCACGAACAAGGGCTTCGGGAGCGGCGGCGCTGCGGGGATGAAACACTTTGACGCGCTCATACGCCAGGGCTGCCTCCCGGTGGTTTCCGACAGCGGAATAGATCTGGCCGACATTGTTCCAGGCATCAGGAGCTTTCGGGTTGTCCTGATAGGTCAGAGCGAACGTCTGAAATGTCATACGCGCCTCTTCCAGCCGGCCGAGGTGCATCTGTGCTTCTCCCAGAAAGAAGCGCGCCTCCGTCCCCTGCACCGTGTTCGGGTACGACCCTATGAACTGGGTGAATTGTTCCGCTGCCAGCTCATACAGCCCGTCGTGGAACAGATTGACAGCAAGCTTGAAATCGGCGTTTTCCTTCGAGTCCTGCCCGCGGGAGACCTGCGGAGGAACGAGACCTGTGCAAGCGAACGCGAGAAATGCAATAATAATGCAGCGGGCAAAGCCCATCGAAAATCCATCACGTTTGGGAGGAATATCAGGAAAATTACGACTTATTTGGGAGGGCTGCAAGGAGCGGGCCCGGCAGAGGGATCGGCGCGCTTCTTTCCGGAACCGGCGCTAGGGACGGTAGAGCTGATAGCCGATCGCGAAATAGAAGAGAATCGGACCATGCTGTACAGAACTTCCGGGAGACCGCTCCTCGAAGTAGAAGCTCTTCCCGGCTCCGAGGCTACCCGGCCCGATCGGGGTGTCCAGTGCAATTTCCGCTCCGACCCCGTGGCGGAACGACGAGAACTTGATCTGCTCCGGAATCTCTGATATCGTTCCGATATCATAACGGAGATGAAGATAGGTATCGAACAGAATCTGAAACGGGAGAAGATACCGGTATTCGAGATTGAACAGAAGCACCTGCCGCCCCCGTTTGTCATCCTCCCTGGTCCCGAACAACATTTCCCTTCCGCCGAGGCGGAACTGTTCGCCGAATGGCATCGTCTTGTCCGCAAAACCGACAAATCCCTTCGGGTGCAGCGTGTGCCGTTTCCCCCAGGTGAGATATGTTTCGGCTCCCGCTCTCACCGCATTGTAGCTGACGTCTCCGCCGAGCCCTTCGAATGCAAATTCAAATGAAAGATCGGCCCATACGCCGCTCGTCGGAAACGGGTAGCTGTTCTTGCTGTCAACCATCGTCCCGATTCTGAGCCTGGAGAGATCGTACGTTTCATCAACCTGCGGAAGGTCCTGCTTGTTCGACACCCGGACCGACTGAAGAGAATATTCCAGAAAGGTGTTGCCGACCTTTTCAATCTGCGTCCCGAAAGCCAGAAGCCCCCCGTATCGACGGTCACGGTATTCTCCCGCTTCCTCACGACTCCAGCAGTTTGGATCTGTTTGTTCCGCGTCGGCATACAGATAGGAATCGAACACGCTCAGAAATCCGGCTCCCCTCAGCGAGAGGCTTGTGCTGAACAGCCGGTGCGAATGAAGGTCGAGCAGATATTCCTGATTCCTGCTCCCTCCGGAGACCGAAATTCCCGCTGATGTTCCGGTTCCGGCCAGATTGTCATCCCTGATTTCAAGAAGGCCCTGCAGGTTCCTTTCGTTGTCGATCCTCATTCCGAGGCTGAGCAGCTGAGAGGGCCTCTCGTGAAGATTGATCGTCAATTCAGGCTGGTGGTCGGCGTAGGAAATTCCCAGATTCACATAATCGAACAGCGTGGTTCCCGATATGTTCGCAACCCCCTTCCTCGCTTCGTCAATCCTGAACACGTCCCCCTCCTCCAGCGGGAACTCCCGCAGAACGACATAGTCTTCCGTCCTCTCCATCCCCTGCACCCTGATCGATGCGATCATCCCCTCACTTATATCCACTGTCAGAATGCCTGTCTCACCGGAAAATGATACCCCGTTGACTCGTGCAAGAGAGTACCCGTTGTTACGGTACCGCGAGAGAAGTTCCTCCAGCAACGCCACCACAGTATGAGGGCGATACCGTGTTCCGTAGAGGTAACGATACTCAGAGATGAAACCCTCCCGGTCAATCCTTGACACGTCCGGAATCCTGATCTCGTTGAGAAAGGGATTTGGTTGCACATGAATGACGACGCGAACGGGGTCTTCCTCTGTATACAGTTCCGCGTAGACA
>JAOUDE010000335.1 GCA_029859455.1 Ignavibacteria bacterium
GCCGAAGTCGTCGCTGGATAACCCGGTTCTTGTCGGGGTGAAACACCTCACCCATGCGGAGTCTCGTTTCCCGTACAACGACATCCGGATCCGTCTCCGTGTTTCCTTCGACGGTGATCTCATCGATGGTAACGACTGAACCCTCCGCTATCTCCAGGTGAATGGTCACGGAGTCATACTCCGCGCCCTCACGGATCACAAGATCGGCAACGGTACAGGACGCCAGCGGATATCCCACATCTTCATACTGCCCGAGCATATGTATGATGTCAGACTCGAGTTCGGCTTCGACAAAGGGATCGCCGGGACGGAGGAAGAAACCTCCCAGAATTTCTTCGGTCGACAGAAGCAGGTTCCCGCTGCAATGATATGAATGAACGACGGTCAGCGGTCCTTCCGTCAGGAAGAACTCCAGGTCAACAAGAGCGCTGTCTCCCGAATAGAAAAGACCGAGCGAGTCGACGATCGCCTCATAATAACCACGGGAACGGTAATTCGCACGGATCGTTTCCCGGTCCCTCCGGGCGATGGACGGATTATACGCGAGGTCAGGCCTGGAGGAGAGCCACCCCAGGATCTCCTGCGTTCCGACAGCGGAGTTTCCGGTAATGCTGATCGTAGCAATTCCCGGAGCGGCATTTCCTGCGTGCGGGAGCTGTGCGGCGAGTACGGCAGCAACAATTGTGAGTTTCCAGCGGGGGCGGGCGGTCGGCAGCATGGCGGAGAGGCACCCGTGCATCTTATTTCGGCCGCTGCCAGACTTCCCAGATGGGAGAGGTAAGCCGGTAGTCTCCGAATCCGGTCTCGTCAACAAACTCAAACTGGTGGTTCAGATCATAATACGACCAGATCTCATACGGCTTGGAGTCGATATCAAACGGATGACGCTCAACGTTGTTCGGTGCACCGTAAATGATGTAGACCATCCCCATGTCGGTACGCCACCCGTCTATGTAGTGTGCAAAATTCTTGTTGGCGTAATGGACGCGGGAGTAGTACTCCTCCATTTTCTCATTGCGTGCCGTGGCCGGTGTCGGATCCCGCCGTTTCCAGAACTCAAGAAACCGGTTCCGCCGTTCATTTTCGTCATCCGCTTCCTGGATATGGTCGATCTCGCCGGGATTTTCGATATACGCCAGCTGTTGGATCGCGTTGTCCAGATCCTTCATGCCGACAGGCATCCCTTTCCACCGTATGATGAACGGTTTTTCGGAAGCGGCCAGCTCCTCGCCGTTGACTCCGATGGCACGGACCCGAAGAACATACTCCCCCATCGTCATCTGTGAGTTATCCACGGTGACAAACACCTGATTCCGCCCGGGGTTCAGCTTGTGATCGGCAGTGGAAGAGAGAATCACCTTTTCCTTTGCGTTCACTATTTCGGTTACAGTGCTGATGCGCGCAAGCGAATCACCATTGTACGCCTCCAGGAATCCAAAAAAACCGTTCGTGAGATGGCCCACATTCGAGGATACATTGGGAATGATCGTCTTCTTTCCCTCGTTCACGGAAAGCTGATTGATCAGCATAATGCCGCTCAGGAAGAAGCCCCGGTCCGGATAGGCGCGTACCGTTACAGGTTCCGAGACCCGCATCGGCTCCCGGATCTCGAGGTCCCGCACCATGGCGACTATGGTGTAACGCCCCGGATCAACATCGAAGACCTGCCGGACCAGGCTGTAGGATCCGGAAGATGCCGTCTCTTCGAACGTCGCCGTGATCTCTTCAGTCCAGTCCTTTCCCTGGTAATGTTTCTCATTAGCATCCAGCAGGTCGATCGAAACCTCATACGATGCAAAATAGTTTTCTCCCTCACGGAAAAAACCGAGAACACCGTAGGGAACCTGAATGAACACGTCAAGCCGCCCCTGGTCCGGTGTCGGCCCTGCGAAATTGATATGATCCACGTTGAACGGGATGGCATCTCTTCCGGAGTGATCTTCTGAGGCTTCAACCTGTGCAGATATCCGGGAAACACTGATGAGAAGGAGGCAGGCAGTGCCGCACAGCAGTCTACTCATTTCTATCTCTCCCTGTTCGTCCCTGCGGAAACATCGCTCACGGCGTCCGGGATGGGAGCGCCATACAAATCATACTCAGAAGCGTCAGAAATGTCAACCTCCACGAACTCTCCGACACAGAGGGGAGCGCCGTTCTGTTCGACAAACACTTCATTGTCAATCTCCGGCGCATCGGTTTCCGTCCTCCCAACCCACCGATCATCCTCCTTGCGGTCGATGAGGACCTTCAACCGCGATCCGATCAGCGCCTCATTCCGGGCGAGTGAGATCTCACGTTGAAGTTCCATCACCAGCCCCTTCCTCCGTTCCTTCTCCTCCGGGGCTACCGTATCGCCGAGCGGGTAGGCTGTGGTCCCGTCTTCCTGAGAGTACGTGAACACCCCAAGCCGCGAGAATCTTACATCTTCGACGAAACGGAGGAGTTCGTCAAACTCCTTTGCGGTTTCACCAGGGAAACCGACGATCAGAGTCGTCCGGAGGGCGATTCCGGGGACCCGGTCCCGGATTGTGTCGATCAATGCACGGAGCGCCCTGGCTGAGATCCCGCGGCGCATCGATTTCAACATGGCATCGGATGCATGCTGGACCGGCATGTCGATGTAGTTGCAGATATTACCATACCGGTTGAAGAGATCTAGGATCCCGAGAGGAAAGTGAGCCGGGTAGGCATACATCAGGCGGATCCAGTCGATACCACCGGTTGTGGCCAGCCGTTCGAGCAAGGCCCCCAGCTCCCGTTCGCCGGACCGATCGACACCATAGTAGGTCGTGTCCTGACCGATCAACACCAGCTCCCGTGTTCCTCCCGATGCGAGCAACTCCGCTTCGCTCACGATCTCATCCGGTGGCCGGCTGAAGTGTTTACCGCGCATCAACGGAATGGCACAGAATGAACAGGGATGGTCGCACCCTTCCGAAATCTTGAGATACGCACTGTGCGCGGATGTGGTCCGGACCCGGGTCCCCAGCAGTTCGTATTTCAGATCGGACCCAAGCGTCTGCAGCACATTTCCCAGCTCATTGGAACCGAAGATACCATCCAGTTCAGGAAGTTCGGCACGGAGTTCCTCCTTGTACCGTTCGGTCAAACACCCCATCGCA
>JAOUDE010000336.1 GCA_029859455.1 Ignavibacteria bacterium
CTTCTCCTGCGGAAAGACCCACTGCCACCCCCATTCCCCTGCCGCATTCGGATACTTCCGGTCAAGTGCATCAGGCAGGACGACCCTCCCCCACCCTTCAGTGAGATCCCTGCCGTGAATTCTCTTTACCTTCTCCAGATGCTCCCGGAGCGTACCGGTCACAAACCGCGGAAGAAGCGTGACCCGGTCCTTCGCCCCCTTCCCGTCACGGACCAGAATCTCACCGCGGTCGAAATCAATATCCTGCACCCGCATCTGTAAAACCTCACCGAGTCGCAAGCCTGCACCATACATCAGTGAGGCAATGAGCTTTCTGTCACCCGTGAGGTTTGCGAGAACCTCCTGGACTTCCTCCCGGGACATCACAACCGGGAGCCGTACCGGCCTGCGGGCACGAACGACATCAAGTTCCCCCACGTCACGGCCGATAACGTGCCGGTAGAGAAACAGAACCGCCGCAAGAGCCTGGTTCTGCGTCGAGGCACTGACCCGCGCTTCGACTGCAAGGTGAGTCAGAAACGCATTGATCTCCGGCTCCGCCATCTCCGACGGATGTCGGACACCATGATGATAGATGAACCGCCGAACCCAGTGGCAGTAGGCCTGTTCGGTTCTCTTACTGTAATGGCGGGCGCGAAGAGCTTCGCGCATCCTCTCCATCAGTTTTGGCCCCCGATCGCCTCGCCAAAGCCGCCCTTGATTCTCCCGCATCGCCCTGAACTTTGTTCGTGAATGACGGCGGGAGGTCGTAAAAAGATAGCGCCCCAAGGGGTGGAAGTCAAGGTGAGGAAACGATTCCCGCAGGAACTGACTCCATCCGGCTCCCCGACTATTCCGCCGGGTCGTCACCTCCTGAGCCGACAATCGATTCGATCCCTTCCTCCTCAATCGTCCTGTGGACTTCGTCCAGGGCCTGCTGGTCGGTTTCAAACTCGTCGTCCCAGACGGTCGAGTTGAGGAAGCGGTCGACCACCTCGAGTATCCATCCGGTGTCGCCCCGGTAGATCTGGACATCGATCCTGTGCCCGTCCCGGGTGATGGACCGGCACAGGGGAGACATTTCCGGAATGCGATCAGTCATGAGCAGACCTTTCTGTTTGTCAGCGATTAGCTAGGGCAGGAACCGGATAAACATCCGCGTACGCTCCATCTATTCCCGGTACTCATCGCCCCAGACTTCAACGCACTCTCGTTCGTCGGCTCTGGTGGTTGCCACAAGGCTCAGGCTGGCCATGAGGGCCAGCAGTGTGGCGATCCAGCCGATCTGCTTCCGCCAGGCTCCCCTTGCGAGGTACAGCAGAGATGCGTAGAGCGGATGCCGGATGGAGCGGAAAAAGCCTTTTGTTATCATCTGTGACATCCGCTCAAAGGCATACAACCCCAAATCAGATTGCCCGACTAACGTGAACTGATGTCGGTCAGGCGGGCAGGCTGAACGATCGGAGGCCTCCCTCTTGTGGTACCCACAGGCATACCGTGTTCCGCTCACTGTGAGAAAATAACGAACGGCGGGAACTCGCAGGAAGGTAGGAAGATGGCCTCCGGGAATCAAGGGGGTGCAAACAAGAATCCCGTCTCAACTTTCGCAAAGACGGAATCTGGATTAAATCCCAGGAGAAGGGAGCTCTGTCGGGCGGGCATGCTCTCCCCCGCCCGAACGACCGAGCTGTTCAACAACCCCCTGGATGTGCGGCCCAACGATCCGATTCAGCCGCGCCGCGCAGCGGCCGTCCGCTGCAACCGGTTGTCAGCGAAGTGGCGTCGGATATCCCTACTTCACCGGCTTCACTTCGAGGGTGACCTCTTTGATCTTTCCGGTGAAACGCGTCTCCGCGCCGACGCCGATGCCTTCCGCGACCGGAGTCTGATTATCGAGGCCGACGTCGGCAGTCTCGTCCGCCGAGAAGATGTTGGGCTGAGTCTTCTCTACGCGCCCCTCCGCGACCGGTTTTCCGTTCATGTAAAGCGTCGCCTTGCCGCCCTTGCCGACCCCACCGCCTTCTGGGATCTCAAGTTCGGCGATGATCGTCGCGAACCGGTTCTTCACGTTCATGATCGTGTTTTCCAGCATGCCCTGCATTCCCTCGTAGAGCGTCAGTGACGTGCGGTCACCGAGCAGATCGGGCCGGCCAGCGAGGGCCGGGTTCGTGCGCTCGATCGTGCGATCGTCAATCGGCAGGACGTGGTAATTCTCGGCCTCTTTCATGAAGAGTGCCTGGAGATCCTTCAGCTTCTGCGGTTGGTCGGCGGCGAGTTCTTGGCGAGGCTGAAATCGCTCTTCACGTCATACAGAACCTGGCGGGAAGGTCTCATGCCGGGGTTCGGACGATCGGGATGTGGCTGCCACAGATGTAAAAAAAACCCCGGTCATCTAAACCGGGGTTTTCACATAAAATCTGGCAACGTCCTACTCTCCCACACGCTCACGCGAGTAGTACCATCGGCGCTGGAGGGCTTAACTGCCGAGTTCGGAATGGGTTCGGGTGTAACACCTCCGCTAAGGTCGCCAGAAACTCAATAATTGGGAACACACAACCTGTTGTTTTCAGTAAGCTTATTGATGCACCATTGTCCGCCGTCAGGCACTGGACAATCCGAATCAACAAAAATAAATTGGTTAAGCCTCACGACCTATTAGTACCACTCGACTGAATACCTTACGGCACTTATATCTGTGGCCTATCAACCTGGTAATCTTCCAGGGGTCTTTAGTTCCGACCGAAGTCGGAAAGGGATACCTCATCTTGAAGCGGGTTTCGCGCTTAGATGCTTTCAGCGCTTATCCCATCCGGACGTGGCTACCCTGCGTTTGCCACTGGCGTGACAACAGGTACACCGTAGGTCCGTTCATCGCGGTCCTCTCGTACTAACGACGACACTCCTCAAGTATCCTCCGCCCGCATAGGATAGGGACCGAACTGTCTCACGACGTTCTGAACCCAGCTCACGTACCACTTTAATTGGCGAACAGCCAAACCCTTGGGACCTTCTCCAGCCCCAGGATGTGATGAGCCGACATCGAGGTGCCAAACCTCGCCGTCGATATGAACTCTTGGGCGAGATCAGCCTGTTATCCCCGGAGTAGCTTTTATCCTTTGAGCGATGGCACTTCCACGTGC
>JAOUDE010000337.1 GCA_029859455.1 Ignavibacteria bacterium
TCTATTCCCTTCCCCGTATCGGTCACGTCGATCAGCAGCACACCTGTTTCACGTTTGAATGAAAACGTGACGCTGCCGGCGGGTCCTTCGATAGCATCGAGGGCATTCTTTGTAAGGTTTTCGATCACCCACTCGAACAGCTCTCTGTTGATCCGCGCCGGGAACTCTCCCTGTGTGCCGATCGCGAGTGTGACCCCCGCGCCCGTCTGCGGCAGCCGCTTCGACATATAGCGAATGACATCCGAAACGACATCGGTGAGATTCTCCGTCTTGAGGTCCGGCATGGAGCCGATTTTCGAAAAACGGGCCGTCACTTTGTTCAACCGTTGAACATCATTCTCCATCTCGTCCAGAGTCTCTTCCGAACCCCCGGCTTCGGACCTGAGAATATCCATCCATCCCATGAGGCTCGAGAGCGGGGTCCCAAGCTGGTGCGCTGTTTCCTTCGCCATCCCGACCCAGATGTTGCTCTGTTCGCTGCGTTTGATCTGGGCGAAGCCGAGATATGCGATCAGAATGAAAATCGTCGCCATTCCAATTTCGATGTACGGAAGCCAGCGGAGCTGCCGGATCAGGCCCGATTCGCCATAGTGAACATAGTTGAGGACCAGGGTGTCGTTCAGGGCGATTGTGAGGGGCGTATATTGACTGTCCATTTCTTCCAGGAGGTCGCGGAAGAATTGATTGCGTTCATCCTCGGAGAATGCGGCAATGGAGGCGGTGTCGACCAGGAGATTCTTCCAGTAAATCGGCTCGTTGTCGGGATCCGTCAGGATGATCGGAAAATCGATCGTTCGGATCACCTCGTTGAACACGAAGGTGAAATCGTTGGTTCCCGATTCGGTGGTTGCGATGTACTCGAGGGACCGGGCATAGAGGCGGACCACTTCCCGCTGTTTCGCGAGCAGATCATCCGTGACATGCTGTGAAAAGAGCAGCATGGCGGCGACGAGACAGGATGCAGTGATCAGAAGGAAGATCTTGAATGGGTTGCTCAGAGGTTCGTTCTTCACAATCGTGCCGGTCCGGTTCAGGAGAGAAGAATTGTCTGATCCCTGCGGGGTCCGACAGACACGATACGGATCGGGATCCCGGTCAGTGAGGCGATCGTCTCGAGGTATCGCTGTGCATTGGCGGGGAGATCCTTGTAGTCCCTGATGCCCGAGAGTTCCTGTTTCCATCCCGGGTAGGATTCGTACACCGGTTGTACCCGGGCAAGGGTCTGAAGATCGGTCGGGAATGTCTTGAGGCGTTTGCCGTTTGCCTCATACCCTGTACAGATCCTGATCTCGTCGAATCCGTCAAGCACATCGAGTTTCGTGATGGCGATCTGTTCGATCCCGTTGATGGTCATCGAATACCGCAGGGCGACCATGTCCAGCCAGCCGCACCGCCGCGGACGGCCGGTTGTCGCGCCGAACTCATGACCCGATTTTCGCAGGCGCTCACCGACCTCGTTTTCCTGCTCTGTCGGGAACGGGCCGTTGCCGACCCGCGTCGAATATGCTTTGACAATTCCGAGGATCGAGGAGACCGCGGTGGGGGGGATTCCGAGCCCCGTGCACGCTCCCCCCGAGGTCGGACTTGAGGAAGTGACGAACGGATAGGTTCCGTGATCAACATCGAGCAATGCCCCCTGCGCCCCCTCCGCAATAATCGACCGGCCCCCTTTCCATGCTGTGTTGAGGTAGTCCGCTGTATCGGTGACGTATGGATCGATCCTCTTGTCGAACTCCTGATACTCGGCAATCAGGGAATCCACATCCAGCTTCGTCTCTCCGTACACCTGTGTGAGGATCCTGTTCTTTTCCTCTATGTTGGACCGGAGTTTTCGTGCAAGGACATCACGATCGAGCAGATCGACAATACGGATTCCGACACGCATGAACTTGTCGATATAGGCTGGTCCGATGCCCCGCCCGGTGGTCCCGATCCTGTTCGGCGCCTGCTCCCGGATCGTATCCAGAAGCTTATGGTACGGCATGATCAGATGCGCGTTGTGGCTGATCAGCAGACGGTTATCGATACTGATCCCTGCCGTCCCGAGCTGATCGATTTCGCTCATCAGGGCCGCAGGATCGATGACGACGCCGTTCCCGATGACGCAGGTGATGGATGGATGGAAAATCCCGGAAGGTATCAGGTGCAGGATGTATTCCTTGGGGCCGATGCAGACGGTATGTCCTGCATTGGCGCCTCCCTGGTAGCGGGCGACGATGTCGACATTTTCAGCCAGCATGTCGACAATCTTTCCTTTTCCCTCGTCGCCCCACTGGGCGCCGACAATGATCTGAACTGGCATAGTGATCCGCCGTATTCGATGAAGGTCTCTGGCAAAAAAAATCCGACCAGGGGTCTGGTCGGACAGTTCTCTGTTCCGCTCCGTTATTGGCGGAGGTGTTCTACCGCGTCATTCACACTCGGATATGTTTCGAGGATAGGAGTCAGTTTTGTGATCTTGATGAGGTCGAGGACCTTCCTGGAAGCTCCGGCGATCAGCATCTTTCCTCCCGCTTTCTTGAGGGCGGATGCGCAGCCGATGAGCATGGAGAGTCCACTGCTGTTCATGAATTCGACCTTTCCCAGATCGATCGCAATCTTCTTCTGTCCCTGCCGGATCGAATCATGGACCATACTGTTCAGCTCGGTCACATCCGGCCCGCCCATCAGATTTCCCTGGAGCGTGATGACCGTGACCGGCCCCTGCTGCTTTGTACTGAACTTCATACGTCCGTCTCTCTGCCTGCCATCATGCTATGAATGTGACAAAAAAAAAGGGTTCACGCAAGATACTCGCCCGGCCCGGAGGTCAGGCTTTTTTCCTTCCCTTCTTATTGGTCCGATCATTCCATTCGACAACCACGGCGCTCGCAATATAGATCGATGAATAGGTTCCGGTGATAATACCGATCAGGAGTGTGAAGGCGAATCCACGGTTCACCTCACCGCCCAGGACGAACAGGACTGCGAGGACGATGAAGATCGTTCCTGAGGTGATGATCGTCCTGCTGAGGGTCTCATTCACGCTCTTGTTGATCAGGTCTATCAGAGGCATCGTCTTGAAGTTGCGTTCGTTCTCACGAATGCGGTCGAAAATAACGACCGTGT
>JAOUDE010000338.1 GCA_029859455.1 Ignavibacteria bacterium
AACAACAGGAGAAGCGCCGCCACTTCGGCAGCAACATAAGCAATCGTCACGCCCATGACGCCGAATCCAAGGAGGATCGCGCCCACCGACAGCACCAGCTTCAGGGCGTTGAACGTAATGTCCTGGGCATAGAACTCGTATTTGACCTGCTTGAACCCCTGTACCACGGCGGCAAGCGAAAGGTTCGCCGCATGGACGGGGATCGCCAGCGCAACCAGCATCAGGACGCTGACGAGCGCAGGCTCCTCGAAAATTCCGATTGATACAGGTTCGGCTGTCAGAATGATCGCCACCGCAGCAACAATTCCGATAGCCACAGGCACTCCGGTTCCGAGCTGGATCACACCCCAGATCCGGGCATCCGATTTCATCAGGCGGGCGAGCGGAATGAACCGCGTCATACCCCCGGCAAGGCCGAGCGTCGCCAGCACAGAAACCGCGAACACAATCGTCAGCGCCAGCTTGTACACGCCGTAGTCGCCGGCCCCGAGGAAGCGGCCCATGAAAATGGCGAATACGAGGCCCGAGACCTGCTCGAACACCTGTCCTGCAAAAAGGATACCCCCACCCTTGACCGCGACCATCAGGTCGCGGTTCGGACGGTCTCCCGGGCCAGCCCCCGGAAGATCTACAGCAGGTGTTGGAGGCGTGGTCATAAACCCTGTTTCCTGTTCACGCTACGGCCTCACCTGACCAGTTCCGTGAATGACATACTTATATGTGGTGAGCTCGGCAAGCCCCATCGGCCCCCGGGCATGAATTTTGTCCGTGCTGATTCCCATTTCAGCACCCATGCCGAACTCAAAGCCGTCCGTAAAACGGGTGGAGGCATTGACGTAGACGGTCGCAGAATCGACTTCATCCAGAAACATCTCCGCGTTCGCGTCCGACTTCGTGAGAATCGCATCGGAGTGATGAGAGCCGTAATGGTTGATGTGCCTGATCGCTTCGCTCAGATCCGGAACAATCCGAACCGACAGGATGAGATCGAGATACTCGGTGTACCAGTCTTCTTCGGTTGCCTCTTTCATGCCCGGAACGAGGCTGACGGAAGCAGGATCTCCGTGGAGGACGACCCCTTTCTCCCTGAACCGTTCAGCCATCCGGGGGAGAAACGTCGGCGCGATATCCTGGTGGACGAGAAGCGTCTCCATCGCATTGCAGACGCCGGGCCGCTGGCATTTTGCGTTGTCACAGATTTCGATCGCATTCTGGAGATCCGCCGTCGCGTCGACAAACGTGTGGCAGACCCCTTTGTAATGCTTGATCACGGGAACGCGCGCCATCTCTGAGACAGCTCTGATAAGGCTCTCGCCGCCGCGCGGGATCACCAGATCCACAAGCCCTTCGAGCTGGACAAGTTCCCGCACGGCTGATCTGTCTGTCGTCTCAATCAGCTGGACGGCAGCCGCCGGAAGCCCGGCGCGCTCTCCTCCCTTCTGCATCGCCGCAACGATCGCCCGGTTGCTGTGAAACGATTCGCTTCCGCCCCGGAGAATCACCGCATTGGCTGACTTGATGCAGAGAGAAGCGGCATCCGCCGTGACATTCGGCCGGGATTCATAAATGATCCCGATCACGCCGATCGGTACTCTGACCTTCTTAATCGATAGTCCGTTCGGCCTCTGAATCGTATCCAGTACACCACCCACCACATCCGGGAGAGCCGCTATTTCATCGAGGCCGTTGCACATCGCATCGAACCTCGCACGGGTGAGTTCAAGCCGGTCCAGACTCGCTTTTTCGATTCCGGTCTTCTTTCCCTCAGCCAGGTCCTTTGCGTTGGCGGCAATGATCGATGCTGACTCCTGTCTCATCGCTTCCGCCATGGAAGTCAGCGCCGCCGACCGCTGTTCCGCCGACCATCGGGAAAGTACCTGGGAGGCCTTCCGGGCCTCGACCGCCATCGCGACCAGTGTGTCATGCAGTGTCGTGCTCATCATCGTCCCCTATATCAGTACAACCATATTGTCTCTGTGAATCACTTCTTTGTAATCCCCGGACCCGGGAACCTGTGCCAGGTCCGAGCTCTTCTTCCCCATCATCATCCGGATATCCTCACTGGAAAAATCGACCAGTCCGCGGCCGACAAGTCTCCCGTCCACTCCGCGGATGTCGACCAGTGTCCCTTTCGAGAACTCCCCCTCCACCTGCTGAATCCCGATCGGCAGAAGGCTTTTTCCCGATTTCTCGATCGCCCGCATGGCACCCTCGTCAATGATGACAGCACCGTTTCCCTTATGAAAGAAGGCTATCCATCGTTTTCTTCCGCTGAGGGAGGATTGTTTCCCGGATGAGGGGTGAGCAATCAGAGTGCCGATATCCTCCCCTGCAAGGACTCGCTTGAGAATGTTCTGTTCGCGGCCGTCCACAATCACCACCATGGCGCCGACATCCACTGCCACCTGGGCCGAACGCAGTTTCGAGTCCATCCCACCCGAAGAGAACTCTCCCCCCTTCCCGATTGCCAGTGCGAGCGATTCTTCTGTCACGGAGGCAAGATATGGAACACGTTTTGCTTTTCCATCGTCAGCCGGCGCATGCAGTCCGTTCGTCGTCGAAAGCAGAAGCATCAGCTCGCTGTCGATCAGGACCGTCACCAGCGACGCGAGAATATCATTGTCGCCGAACTTGATTTCATCGACCGCCACTACGTCGTTCTCATTGATGATCGGAACCACTCCTGCGCGCAACAGGGTCATCATCGTGTTGCGGGCATTCAGGTGCCGCGCGCGGTTTTCCAGGTCGGAATGCGTCAACAGAACCTGTCCGATCTTGCAGCCTTCCTCCGCGAAGAACCTGTCGTACAGGGTCATTAGTCTGACCTGACCGACAGCAGCGGCCATCTGCAGCTCAGGAAGGGTCTTGGGACGGGATTTCAGTCCCATCGCCTCGACACCTGCCGCAATCGCCCCGGAGGAAACAACCACTACCTCCTTCCCCGCCTTCCGCAGCCTCGCAATTTCCGCAACGAGACTCACGATCCTCACGAGATCAGGACGCCCGGTTCGTTCGACAAGAACGTTGCTGCCGATCTTGATAACGATGCGCCGGGCCTCTTTCATCGAGGACCTGAGGCGTTCCGCTCCGTCGGTGGTGTC
>JAOUDE010000339.1 GCA_029859455.1 Ignavibacteria bacterium
GGCGACTCATAACACCATTCACGGAGTGTTTCGATGTCTGAAAAGAAAAGGTTGCTGGTGGTCGATGATGAGGATGCACTACGCACCGTTCTGTGCAGTGAACTGAAGAGCGAAGGATTTGCTGTCCAGGACGCCAGCGACGGAGATGAAGCGATTGACATTCTGGAGAGGGATGAATTTGATCTGGTCTTGCTTGATATCAAGATGCCCAAGGTCAACGGTTTCGATGTTCTGAAGCATGTCAAGGAAAAACATCCTTCGACAAAAGTTGTGATGCTCACGGGGTTCGCAGATCTGAAGAACGCCATCGAATCCAAGAAACTGGGTGCAGAAGATTTCGTCAGCAAGCCATACGACCTCGTTGACCTTCTTACGACAATCGAACGGGTGCTCAGTGAGTAGAGAAACAGAGGTTCTCCCGCGCAAGACCGAAAGTACTCAGAGCAAGAACCGGAAGTACAACCTGCTGATTGTTGACGATGAGGAATCTCTTCGGGTTCTTCTCGAGAGTGAGCTCGTTGCCTCATCTGAGTTTGCCGTTGACACGGCAGCTGACGGGAGTCAGGCGATCAATCAGATCCAGGCAAAGGTGTATGATGTCGTTCTCCTCGATATCAGGATGCCGCGCGTCAGCGGGATCGAGGTTCTGAAGTTCCTCCACGAGTATTCTCCGACGACCCAGGTGATCATTCTCACCAACTATGCCGATGTGAAGACGGCTATCCAGACGATCAAGATGGGTGCATATGATTTCCTCGCGAAACCATATGACATCGACGAGCTGTTTAATACGATTCACAGGGCTCTGGAACGCCGTCAGTTGTATATCGACAATAAGCTGATGAAGAGCGAACTGAGCCGGAAGGCCGGGACCTCCGAGATCATCGGCCAGAGCCCGTCCCTTCTCAAGCTGATTGAGAATGCATCCCGGTTTGCCGACAGCGATTCCTTCGTCCTGATCCAGGGAGCCAGTGGCACAGGGAAGGAACTGATTGCGAACCTGATCCATCGCAGAAGTGCGCGCGGAGGACGGCCGTTCGTGGCTGTCAACTGTGCTTCGATTCCGGATGCGCTTCTCGAGAGCGAGCTTTTCGGTCATGAGAAAGGCGCGTTTACGAATGCGTACTCCACCAAGCAGGGCCTCGTAGAGGTCGCAAACGGAGGAACGCTGTTTCTGGATGAAGTGGGAGATATCAGTCCGGCGATTCAACCGAAACTTCTTCGGTTCCTTGAAACCGGAGAGTTCAGGCGTGTAGGCGGGACGCATTTGTTGACTGTTGATGTCCGGGTGGTGACAGCAACCAACAAGAATCTCCGTCAGGAAGCCCAGGAAGGAAGATTCAGGGAGGATCTTCTGTTTCGGCTGAATGTTGTCACCCTGCAAGTTCCCCGGCTGAGAGAACGGAAGGATGATATACCGGTCCTTGCTGAATATTTCCTTGACCGGAAGGCGAAGACCAAGGTCCCGAAAACGCTTGGCCCGGGTGTGCTGGAGAAGCTGATTGCCTATGACTGGCCCGGAAACGTCAGGGAACTCGAACATGCCATCGAGGGGGCGATTCTTCTTTCGACAGGTGATACGATTCAGGAATCAGATCTTTCCATGCATATGGGCAGAACCGACAGACCGGGTGATTCCGGCTCTGCAGGATCCAGCTCTGTGAATGAGATTCCACAGGGTACCATGTCGCTTGAGGATCTCGAGCGAATCCACATTGAACGAGTTCTCAAGCTCTTCAATTACAGCAGGACGAAGACCGCTG
This sequence comes from Ignavibacteria bacterium, assembly GCA_029859455.1. GTDB lineage: Bacteria > Bacteroidota > Ignavibacteria > UBA10030 > UBA6906 > JAOUDE01. The sequence goes on from JAOUDE010000339.1 coordinate 1,764, forward strand.
ATGCCCTCGGAATAAGCAAGAAAACCTTATATCTGAAGATCAAACGGTACGGGATGGATGTTGGCAGCTGAGACTGCCGGGATGAAACAAGGCGGGGGTGCCTCCGTATACGCACTTGACCAGTAGTCCTCTACAAACTCACCAATTGAAAAGCCGGGTGGCCCGACCAAGCTGCCCGGCTTTTCGCCTTTCTCCTCCTCATTAATTAGCAATCTTGACTTTCTTCGGCTGATTTCGTTCATTTGAGACGAAAATCAAGCCCTTGTCCTGCGCCCTGTGTATGTTTTACTGGACAGGGCTTTTTATCATCCTCCATTTCCCGGATTCTCCAACCATGTCGAAGTACTCTGGCGTTGACTACTATGATCTTGATTCTCTCCTCAGCGAGGAGGAGATCCTTGTCCGCAATACAGTTCGCGAGTTTGTAGACGACCACGTTCTACCGGTGATCGAAAAGCACAACCGGGCCGGGACGTTTCCCGCTGATCTCGTCCCCCGAATGGCCGATATGGGGTTGTTCGGCGCGACCCTCCCGGCCGAGTATGGCTGTGCCGGTATGAACAATGTCGCATACGGGCTGGTAATGCAGGAGCTTGAGCGCGGAGACAGTGGCGTGAGGAGCTTCGCTTCGGTCCAGAGTGCTCTTGTCATGTATCCGATCTTTGCCTACGGATCGGAGGAGCAGAAAAAGAAATGGCTCCCTTCTCTGGCCTCCGGGAAGAAGATCGGATGCTTCGGGTTGACCGAGCCCGACTTCGGCTCCAACCCCGGCGGAATGATTACCAGGGCGGAGAAGGTAAGCGACGGTTTCGTGTTGAACGGCGCCAAGATGTGGATCACGAATGGTACGATTGCGGATGTTGCGGTGGTCTGGGCGAAGCTGGACGGTGTGGTTCACGGCTTTCTGGTTGAGAAAGGGACGAAGGGATTTACCGCCCCTGAGATGAAAGGGAAGCACTCATTGCGCGCATCGATCACATCGGAACTGATTCTTCAGGATGTGCACATCCCGGCCGGGAATATTCTGCCGGCCGGAAGCGGGCTCCGCCTTCCACTCGGCTGTCTCAGCCAGGCGCGGTACGGGATCGCCTGGGGAGCGATCGGGGCGGCCATGGGCTGTTATGATACGGCACTGAATTATGCAAAAACACGAATTCAGTTCGGGAAACCGATCGCATCGTTCCAGCTGGTTCAGGAAAAGCTGGTGGATATGCTGACCGAGATTACGAAGGGACAGTTGATTTCGCTCCAGCTCGGCCGGCTGAAGGATGCAGGTAATGTACGCTTCCAGCAGATCTCATTCGCAAAGAGAAACAATGTCTATCATGCGCTG
>JAOUDE010000340.1 GCA_029859455.1 Ignavibacteria bacterium
GACCCCGGAGTGATCACGACGCCGGAACCGAAACCGAATCTGGATGACCGGAATGAATGGGAAGTCCGGATCAAGGTCGAGGGGGAGTTTTCATCACTGTTCTATCCGTTCAACCCGATCGATGTGGTCGGCTGGAAAGGGGATCTGACGGTCTGGAAGATCAACATGCGTGACATCCGCCCTGTCATGAGCCACCGTGCGCACCTTCCTCCCTCCGCTCACTCTACCTTCGTGACAGAAGGCGCGATCGTCTGCAGTTTCCTCCCCAGGCCGCTGGAAGAGGATCCGGAAGCGCTTCGGGTCCCCTTTTACCACCGGAATACCGACTACGACGAGTTCATTTTTTATCATGACGGGGATTTCTTCTCACGGGATAACATCAAAGCAGGCATGGCCACACTTCATCCTCGCGGTATCCACCACGGCCCGCATCCGAAGGCACTTGCCGGACAGTCAAAGAAAACCCACACGGACGAGTATGCGGTGATGCTGGATGGCCTGAACCCGATTCATGTTCTGGAGGCAGGCGAACGTTGTGAGTGGAAGGAATACTGGATGAGCTGGATGGAAAAGTGACCACATGATCTGTCTGTAGCAATTCTGTCCCCGTCATGCCATCTTTCTTCCGGATCCACTGATGTCAGAACTTCCCCCCGAACTCCTGCAGAAGATCGGAGACGCCCGCACCGTTAACGCGATCGCGTCATCGGATCTGCTGACCCCCTTTCGTCAGATCAGGTCCCTCCTGTTCGCGCAGGCCGACCGGCATGAAGAGAAGCCCTTCCTTATTTTCTTCGACGGAGAAAACCGGCGACGGGAATACTCCTACCGTGATTTCACCGACGACGTGTGCCGAACTGCGAATTTCCTCCATGCACGCGGCATCAGGAAGGGAGACCGGATTGCCACCGTTGCATTCAACCATTCGGACACCGTCATTCAGTATTTCGCGGCCTTCATCATCGGCGCCGTGGTCGTTCCCATCAATGTCGGCGAAGACGACAAAAGAGTCCACTATCTTCTTTCCGATTCACGCGTGCGCCTTGCCTTCGTCCGGGAGCAGTTTCAGGAGAGGATCCGGTCCCTCACCGCGGACCTCCCTCTGCTCAAACACCTGATCGTCGTCCCTTCCGACACCCGGGTGGGTCACCATGCCGATCTTCGCCACCTCTCCTCCGGCCTCGATCCGGCCATCGAAGAGCCGGTCGATTCGGATGAAGCGCTGATCGTCTATACTTCCGGAACGACAGGCAATCCCAAAGCCGTGGTTCTCACGCATTACAATCTTCTTGCCGATGCGATGGCGATCTCAGACTGGCACGGGTTGACAACCGAAAGCCGAATGATGTGTGTCCTTCCGATCCACCATGTCAACGGCACTGTTGTCACGCTCGTTACTCCTCTGTTTGCGGGATGTTCCGTGGTCCTGAATCAGAAATTCCAGACCGAGCGGTTCTTCTCACGGATCGCGGCGGAACAAATCGATGTCGTCAGTGTTGTACCGACCCTTCTTCAGTTCCTTCACCACGCTCATATCAAAACCGAGGAACTTGAGCTGTGGAGATTCCGCCATATCATCTGCGGCGCGGGTCCGCTGACGGTCGACCTCGCTACGAGATTTGAGCAGCTTTATCAGATACCGATTATCCACGGTTATGGATTGTCAGAGACGACCTGCTATTCCTGCTTTCTTCCGGTCGATCTAACGAGAGAGAAACACCGGCACTGGCTTTCCGCCTATGGGTTTCCGTCGATCGGGGTTCCGCTCCCGATCAACCAGATGGCGATTCATGATGACGAGGGCAGGGAGCTGGAAGCGGGGGAACGCGGAGAAATCGTGGTGCGTGGACACAATGTGATGAAGTACTACTACAACAACCGGGATGCGAACGAACAGGCATTCTCCCATGGCTGGTTCCGGACCGGTGATGAAGGGTTCTTCCAGTATGATGAGCAGGAGAGAATGTTTTTCTTCATCACCGGGCGACTCAAGGAACTGATCATTCGCGGCGGCGTCAATATCTCGCCGTTCGAGATCGATGAAGTCCTCATGAATATACCGGGAGTCGAGGCGGGTATTGCGGTCGGGTTCGAGAATGACTGGTATGGCGAGGAAGTCGGAGCGTATGTGAAACTACGGCCCGACACCGAACTCACGGGAGACAGAATTCTTGCAATATGCCGTAAACAGCTCCCGTATGCCAGGTCGCCGAAAGTTGTTCTCTTCGGCGACGATGTGCCGGTTACGTCAACCGGAAAATATCAGAGAAACAAGTGCAAACCTCTCTTTGCCGAATGGAAATCGGCCCAGTTCAGAGAGAACGGGTGAGCCTGCTTAAAAGGTCCCGATGAAGAGGCCGCCGTTCAGCATGAAGCCGGCTCCCGTTATGTCAGAAGGTGTTCCGACCAGGTCGTACTTTCCGTCGACTGACCATGACGGAGCATTCATACCAAGGTAACTTGCCCCGACGCGGACGGCGATCCATCCGAGTATCGCATACTCGACATTGATCTGCGGCATCCAGACAAAGTAACTTCCTGAAAGATTCCGGCTGGTGTTTCCGATGGTGCCTGTAATCGGATCGTTGTAATTCCCGCTTCCGAAATTTGCCCACTCATCATCCCATGTAAGATTCCGCCCCGTATCCTCACGAAGGGTGATGTCCACCCCACCCCAGCCGACCATACCACCGAATGCCACATCCAGTCTCTCCGCGAGCGGAATGACATACTCAAAGGTGATTCCTCCGATGCCGACCGACAACTCTGCGTCCCGCCTGATTCCCTGTCCGTCCACGGACCGGCTCGCAATTCCCCCTCCCATTCCCATCCCGCCGACACGGAAGTTCTTGACAACACCGATATAGACTGCGCCCGAGCCACCGAAGAGAAACATGCCGTTATCCTTGAGCTCTGCGCCTCCGGCCGCAACAAGGAACGAGTTCAGAGGGGCAACATCGACCTGAAGCCAGCCGGGAGTCACTCCGGCAAAAAAGCCCACCTTCGACGCTGATGTACGTTTCGGGGGAATCGGGTAATCCTGAGCCTGGGAAGTTGAAAAGAA
>JAOUDE010000341.1 GCA_029859455.1 Ignavibacteria bacterium
CTGGTGCAATACAGGACCGGTGATATGTTCGCTCCGCACATCGACCAGACGGAAGCGCTCAGCCGGATGGCTGAAGATTTTGTCCACTCGATGAAAACCGGCAAGAAACCGCTCGCGGACGGTTGTTCCGGTTTGAATGTGGTCCGGGTGCTTGAGGCGGCTGACCGTTCGCTCAGAATGGGGGGACAGGTAATCAAGCTCTCGGGTGAGGCGAATGAGGATCATGTGAAGTCTATGGTTCAAAAGCTCAAAATGCAGCCGTCGCCGTAGCCGACGGTCCCCGGTCTGTTGTTGAGTCATGGTCCCGGTCAGAACGAATTCGACCGGGACTTCTTTTGATCAAGAGAAGAAGGAAGAAACTTGGAACTCTACCAGCGCATAGCCCCTGATGTAAAACTTGGCAAGGATGTCAAGGTGTTTGCGTATGTCAACCTCTACGGGTGTGAGATCGGGGACAACTCGAAAATCGGTGCGTTCGTCGAAATTCAGAAGAATGCCAGGATCGGGGCGAACGTCAAGGTTTCGAGCCACACCTTCATCTGCGAAGGGGTGACGATCGAGGATGATGTATTTGTAGGCCATAACGTCTCCTTTATCAACGACAAGTTCCCCAGATCGACCAACGAGGGGGGAGCATTGCAGACGGAGGAGGACTGGGTGGTGGTTCCGACCGTTGTCCGCAAAGGAGCTTCCATCGGGACAAGCGTCACCATCCTGTGCGGTGTGACGATCGGTGAAAATGCGGTTGTGGGCGCCGGCAGTGTCGTCACGAAGGACGTTCCGCCCAACGCGGTTGTGGCGGGGGTACCGGCAAAGGTCCTAAGAAAAAAATAACTTTTCTCCGCCGGATCCCCTTCATCTCTTTCCTTTCTTTTCCTCTTTTCGTATATTGTTCACCTACTTACGGGCCGTCAATCGGCTGCCGTATCGGAAGACCACCCTGGAGTTTATTCATGCCTGATACCCTGACCATAACCGATAACCGTACGGGTCGAAAGTACGAAATCCCCGTTGAGAATGACTCAATCAGGGCACTCGACCTGAGACAGATCAAGGTCAAAGATGATGATTTTGGCCTGCTTTCGTATGATCCCGCATTCCTGAATACCGCCTCATGCAGGAGTTCCATCACGTATATCGACGGTGAGAAAGGAATCCTCCGGTACCGGGGATATCCGGTGGAACAACTCGCCGATGGATCGAATTTTCTTGAGACGTCATTTCTTATTCTGAACGGGGAGCTTCCGAACCAGAAAGAATATGACGACTGGGTGCACAGCATCACGTATCATACTCTGATTCATGAGAACATCAAGAAGCTGATGGACGGGTTCCATTACGACGCCCATCCGATGGGGATGCTGATCAGCACCGTCGCCGCGCTCTCGACATTCTACAAGGATGCGAAGGACATTCACAACGCTGAGTGGAGGCGGAAGCAAACCCACCGACTTATCGGCAAACTGCCGACGATTGCGGCATTCGCCTTTCGTCACAGTGTCGGACAGCCGTATGTGTATCCTGATAACGAACTGAGCTACACTGCCAACTTCATGAGCATGCTGTGGAAGATGACGGAGGTCCAGTACAAACCGGATCCGGTCCTTGTCAGGGCAATGGATGTCCTGTTTATCCTCCACGCCGATCACGAACAGAACTGCAGTGCCAACGCGATGCGCAGCGTCGGCAGCTCGCACGTCGATCCTTACTCCGCGCTTGCCGCGGCTGCAGCAGCTCTGTACGGACCGCTGCACGGTGGAGCCAACGAGCAGGTACTCCGGATGCTGGATCAGATCGGGTCGAAGGATCATGTACCCGCCTTCATCGAGCGGGTGAAGGCAGGTGAAGGAAGACTGATGGGGTTCGGACACCGGGTCTACAAGAATTACGACCCGAGGGCGAAGATCATCAAGCAGCTTGCCGATGAGGTCTTCACGGTGACAGGAAGGAACCCGAAGCTGGATATCGCCCTTGAACTGGAACGGATCGCTCTGGAAGACGATTATTTCGTGAGTCGTAAGCTGTACCCGAATGTTGATTTCTATTCCGGTCTGATCTATCAGGCAATGGGTTTCCCCGTCGAAATGTTCCCGGTACTGTTTTCGATTCCGAGAGCGGTGGGATGGATAGCGCAGTGGGAGGAGATGCTGCTCGACTCCGAGCAGAAGATAGCCCGCCCGCGGCAGATCTACCTTGGCGAGGAAAAACGGGACTATGTCTCGATCAAAAAGCGGTCTGCCTGAGCGGCCCTCACTGGCGTCTTGACATCAGAGTTGCCATCAGGTATATTCAGAAAGGGCCTGTCTGTCCGTCACTGGTCAGGACAGCCGGGCCAGCCTACTCATCTTTATCCGGTTTTTATTTCTTGTCTTCCTTTGCTCGTCTCTCTTTCTGCCATTTCCGGCATAGCGGTCCGGCGGCACCGGGTGCCGTGAGGGTGATTCCGTAAGTGGCGCAGATCTTTCATCCCAGCATGAAGGTGCTTTCGCGCGCCAGCATCATTGCGACGCTGATCGTTGTGGTGCTCCTGCTCGTTGTCGGCGCCGGTATCTATCGGTCCGGGTACACGACGAACGTCGGTGTCCCGGTCGAACAACCTGTTCCTTTCAGTCACGAACACCACGTCAATGGCCTCGGCCTGAGCTGCGGCTATTGTCACACCTCGGTCGAATATTCCGCCTTCGCTGGAATACCGCCGACTCACACCTGCATGACCTGCCATTCCCAGATCTGGACAACCAGCCCGATGCTTGAACCGGTCAGGACCAGCTATGCGACCGGCAGGGCGCTCGAGTGGATTCGTGTCCATGATCTCCCTGATTTTGCCTACTTCGATCACAGTATCCACGTCGCGAAAGGGATGGGCTGCTCGACGTGCCACGGCTCTGTCAACCTGATGCCGCTGACCAGGAAGACACATACGCTGCAAATGCGCTGGTGCCTCGAGTGCCACCGTGCGCCGGAGCTTCAGATCCGGCCCAAGGAAGAAATCTACAACATGTCGTATGTCCAGCCGGCGAACCAGCCTGAACTCGGCGCCCGTCTGGTCGAAGCGTAT
>JAOUDE010000343.1 GCA_029859455.1 Ignavibacteria bacterium
CCGGTTATCTTACGACGAACGATGACTGTTTGTTCCTTTCTTCATCCCGGCGGCCGCCTCCACGCTCTGTTTGAACCGGACCGTGAACGAGCGATTCAATGGAAACTTCCAATGAGCCACGATCATTGAACTCTGGTAGACGCGCTCGAGTCCTCCTTCTGACAACGAGACGGTTTCGATGGGGGCACGCCAGAGCGTCGCCGGCTTATCAACGACGATCTCGGTCGCAACGCCGAGCCACTGATCCACCAGCCGGACCGACACGACATCCTGATCCGTGCCGACACTCCGCAACCGCGGGTCCTCCGGTTTCCGGCCGTTGATTTCGTAGAACCGGTCAGGAGCATCACCTGCCATGAGACCTACATTGAACTCGACACCGAACCAGACGTCAACCTGCCTCTTTTCCAGGTTTCGGAGACGATAGATCGTCTCATAGGAGGCCTCCCCGTCCGAACATGTAATTGTCTTGGAGAGGTGGATCCGGTGACTCTGTTCTCCTGACCAGATGGTCCCTTCACGCTGTAATGTGACCTGCACCTTCTTCCCCGATGCCTCGATGACTGCGTCGTACGGCCGGTCAACAAAATCGCCGATCTCAAGGTAGTCGGCATTCCGAAATTCCTCCAGAGTCGTTGAGTCCGCAAAGAAATGGTCGACCAGGCTGGCATGTCTGTACCAATCAAAATGAATCAGTTTCTCCAGCCCCTTTTCCTTCACTTCCGGGACTGATTCACCCGGGGTTCCATCCGCCGCGGTCATTTTCCTGTGGTATGCCTCCTGTCTCCGACTCAGGATATCGAGCAGATTGACGGGAACCGGCTTGTAGTCCAGCTCGAGGAGATGCCCTCCGGTGGCCGGCTTCAGATACAGATTCATCTGCGGCCCCTCTATCAGGACCTCTTCGTGACCATCACAATCAAAATCGATGCTCTCTCCTCTGACACCGGAGACCCTTTCAATTTGATCCAGCGCGGATTCGGCGCGGATCAGATTCCGGTAGATGGGAAACCTCAGGTTGGGCAGATACAAACCGCCGAACACCCCGTGCCAGTAGGCGTCATTGCACTGACCCGCCCACAGGAAATCGCGTGCCACCTCAAGTTCAAGGGCGGTACCTTTTTCATGAGAGCAGTTCCTGAGACGCGTTGCGATCCGAAGCATTCTCTTGTGCATGTGGTTCGACTCGGGGTATTTACTCAGGAAGTTCCTCCAGAAACCTCCTCGAACGAACAATACTCGCTCACGTCCGGCATTCCCCGCATCCAGCTTTGCTTCGAATTGCTCCAGAGCGAATGCCTGATCGGTCGGAAGAGCCCATTTCATCATCTCGTGATACGACGCGCTGGGGAGATAGATCCTCCCGCGCGGAGACGTCGTCTCAAGGGACTCAGAGAGATGGACCGTACGGAGCCAGTCATCATTGGACGAAAGCATCGAACAGAATGTCTCCAGCCATCCCTCACCGTATACCGATGCATGCGTGCGGGGCCAGACACCGAATTTCTCCCCGTCGTCGGCATGGACCAGGTGAGAGATTTCATTGTCAGAACCGGTCCCCTGCAGGTAGTGCTTCACGTCCTCGTGCGAGTGGAACGGGATGAGGTACCGAAGCGCTTTGTCAATCGGAACGACATCCAGCGTCCTGCCGCCATCCTCCGTCCTGTAGTGTCGTGTCAGATGCTCTTCTGCGACACCAGCTGCCCGAAAATGAGTATCGTCGAGCAGGACAAACTCAACACCGGCCTCAGCAAGGGAGCTGACCAGGTGCGGCTCCCATACACGCTCGGCAAGCCACATCCCCCGCGGTCTGCACCCGAAGAGGTCCTCGACCATCCGAGACAGCTTTCTGATCTGTCCGACCCGGTCCTCGGGCGGAATCACCGGCAATATCGCTTCGTAGTAGGCCCCTGTCAGCACCTCCAACTGACCGCGTGCGACCATACCCCTGAGCTTCTGAATGAATTCCGGATGGTGACTCTGTATCCACTCCAGCAATGTACCGGTCCAGTGCTGCGTAAACTTCAGGTTCGGGTGCCGGTCCAGCACTTCGATGAACGGCTGGTAGCACTTCTCATACGCCTCTGCAAAGACGCTGTCGAAGTTACCAATCGGCTGATGGTTGTGAACGACAAAGGAAAATCTCACGTGGCGGGAGCGACTGGCCATCAGGGAATCAGAACCTGGACAGGGTCGGTCGGGTCGAGCTGAAGCAGTATGAAGCCGAAGTCATACCATCGTTGAAGCCGGTAGGACCACAGTCCTCCGGAAATGTCGAACGAGTCGATGTAGGAATAGTACGTTGTATCGAACGTGGTCCCCTGACCCCTGATCCAGTCATCGTAGATGTACGGAAAACTTTTCGGCATCATACCTTTTTCGAGTCGGAACCCAAAATTCTGGATCTCCGAAGGAGTGAACCAGGAAAGATGGACGTCCGATGACGCGGGATCGTACACTGCAGTCAGATCCTCCACGTTCGCGGGCTGTGGATCCCCGACAAAAATCTTGTAGTCGATTTCCATTCTCGCATCCGGCAATTCCAGCGGTGCGATATTCTCGAAGAACCGCGCGGTTCCGGAAGCAACAACACTGAGCGGTCCTGACTCAAACCATGTAATGTCGACCGGGTTGCCGTCAATCCGATGGAATGTCAGTCCGTTCGACTCCCACAGCCGTACCTCTCCGTGATTCCACTGGATAAAGAAGGTTGCGGTGCTTTCCGGCTCGATTGTCAGAAGATCTCCGTGCATCATCATGAAATTCAGCAGCTGGTTTCGGTCACCATGGGCGGTACCACCGATGTTTGGACTCCCCTGAACGGAAAACGTGATATCAATACTGATATCCTCCTGTGCCTGCAGAACCTCGTCATGCAGATTCGTCAATCCCACCGTGAACCCGCCGGGTATCTGGCTGAACATGGAGAGATTCTCCTCCAACAGCACTGAGCCCGGTTCTCCGGAGAGCGAGACAACGAGAAAATCCTGAGGGTCTTCCCGGGGCGGCAAGGACTCATCGCACCCGGCCCCCGCGAACAACAGCAGGACACCTGT
>JAOUDE010000342.1 GCA_029859455.1 Ignavibacteria bacterium
AGAGCAGTTCAACGCCGTCAAGAAGCGAGTCAGGAAGGCACGGTACAACGAGGTTGGAAGAACCATCTCCGCCAACGAACATCTGGTGGAAGCCCGCGGAAGAGGCAGGATCAGCATTGTGACAGCCGGAACATCCGATCTCCCTGTGGCAATCGAAGCAGAGGAAACCGCACGGCTCATGGGAAACGAGGTCGAGATGATTGCCGACGTTGGCGTTGCGGGGATTCACCGCGTCCTGACCCGAGCCGGCGATCTTCGGGCCTCCACAGTCGTGGTTGTTGTCGCGGGGATGGAAGGCGCCCTCCCAAGTGTCGTGGGGGGAATCGTGGACGTGCCGGTCATCGCTGTTCCGACATCAGTTGGATATGGAGCAAGTTTCGGCGGAATCTCCGCCCTGCTCGGAATGCTCAACTCATGCTCGGCCGGGGTCACCGTTGTGAATATCGACAACGGGTTCGGAGCCGGTTTTGCTGCTTCTCTGATTAACAGAAAGGTTGACAGACGGAAACACTTATGACTAAACATGAAAACATCACGTACAATGAAGACATCATCGGAACGATCGGCGGGACTCCGCTTGTCCGTCTCAGAAAGGTGATCGGAGACGCGAAGGGTCTGATTCTCGCAAAAGTCGAGCATTTCAATCCCGGCGGCTCTGTGAAGGATCGGATCGGCCTTAATATCATCGAGGAGGCGGAACAGGAAGGTCGCCTGAAGCCGGGCGGAACGATCGTGGAATCGACGTCCGGGAATACCGGTCTCGGTCTTGCTCTGGTGGCGGCTGTCAAGGGATATAAATGCGTGTTTACGCTTCCGGACAAGATGAGCATCGAGAAGATCCGGCTCCTGCGCGCCTTCGGAGCCGAGGTGATTATTACGCCCACCGCTGTCCCTCATGAATCACCCGAAAGTTACACGGAGGTGGCAAAGAAAATTGTCCGCGAAACTCCCAACTCCATCCTGGCCAATCAATACTACAACCCCCGGAACCCTGAGTCACATTATCTATCCACCGGACCGGAAATCTGGGAGCAGACCGGCGGACAGATCACACATTTCGTCTGCGGCGTCGGCACCGGAGGGACAATCAGCGGGACCGGGAAATACCTCAAGGAAAAGAACCGGAGAATAAAAATCATCGGAGTCGATCCGAAGGGATCTGCTCTGAAAGAGTACTACTACACAAGAAAGATCACGCCGATCCTCAAGACATACAAAGTGGAAGGGATCGGGCAGGATTATGTTCCGGGGACACTGCATTTCGAACATGTCGATGAGGTGGTTGAAGCGGATGACAGGGAATCATTCCTGATGGCCCGGCGTCTCACCCGTGAGGAGGGAATTCTCTCCGGTGGATCAGCGGGAACAGCCGTTTCCGGTCTTCTGAAGATCGCGGACAGGTTCACGGACGACGATGTGGTGGTCGTGCTCCTGCCGGATTCAGGAGAGCGGTATCTCAGCAAGATTTTCGATGACGACTGGATGCGGGAGAACGGCTTCCTGATGCCCGAACGGATCAGTGCACGCTACGTGTTTGACTCCAAGCGGAAGAAACCGGACTCGATGATCGCCATCGACCAGGCCACAACGGTCCGCAAAGCACTTGAGCTGATGCGCGAGCATGATATCTCTCAGCTGCCGGTTCTGAAAGACGGAGCCTCGGCCGGATCCGTGCATGATCACGAGTTGATGACCAAAGCAATGGAAGATGCTTCGCTGATCGATGCCCCCGTGGAGAGTGTCATGTCGCCCGGCTTTCCTTCGGTTGAAGTTGATGCGCCGATCGAGGAAGTCATCAAGCTGATGAAATCGAAGAAAAACGCCGCCGTCCTCCTCGTCAAAGAAGGAAGGTTAAGCGGACTTCTGACACGATACGACGTCATAGAATTCATGGGCAAATGAAAAAACAGGGATTTTCAACCAGAGCAATTCACGCAGGCCAGGAACCGGAAGCTGCCACCGGCGCGATCATGCCGCCGGTGTATCTCACGTCGACATATGTTCAGGATGGAATCGGCGCGGACCGCGGGTATGTCTATTCCCGGGTCGCGAACCCTACGCGGACTGCGCTGGAGAAAAACATTGCCGCACTCGAGAATGGCGCTGAGGGAATGGCATTCGGCTCGGGCACAGCTGCCATTGACGCAATTTTCCACCTTCTGAAGCCTGGTGACCACACTATTCTCTCGCGGAATGTGTATGGCGGGACCTACCGGATCGCACGCCAGGTCTGGGAGGAATTCGGATTGCAGTTCGATTTCGTGGATACAACCGACGTCCAGCAGATTGAGCGGGTCATCCGCCCCAACTCGAAGATGCTGTTCATCGAAACACCCACAAACCCGACGATCGAAATCAGCGATCTCGATGCGTGTGTCCGTGTCGCGAAAGCGCACCGGCTCGTCTCTGTTGTCGACAACACGTTCGCGACGCCGTATCTCCAGCGGCCGATCGACCATGGATTCGATATCGTGGTTCACAGTCTCACCAAATACCTCAACGGACACAGCGACATGCTTGGCGGTCTGGTTGTTGTGAACGAACCCGCGCTGGCCGAGCGATTCCGCTTTCTTCAGAAATCGGTCGGTGGTATTCTCAGTCCGTTCGACGCCTGGCTCTGTCTCCGCGGAACCAAGACGCTCGCCGTCAGAATGCGGCAGCATTGTGAGTCAGCACTCGCCGTTGCCCGCTGGCTCGCTGCACGTAACGAGATCAGGAAGGTATTCTATCCCGGACTTGAAGATCACCCGCAACACGCCCTGGCCGCGCGACAGATGAGCGGTTTCGGCGGAATGATTTCCTTCGATCTCGGCTCGATCGAACGGGCGGATTCGTTTCTCAAGCGTCTCAGGATCTGCGCTCTGGCGGAAAGCCTCGGCGGTGTCGAAACAATCATCACGCACCCGTCATCAATGACGCATGCGGCGATTCCGGCGGAGGAGCGGGCCGCCATCGGAATCACCGACGGGCTGATCAGAATTTCAGTCGGCCTCGAAGATGTCCAGGATATCCTGGACGATCTCGAACAGGGACTCCGAACCTGATCCGGGAGGTTT
>JAOUDE010000038.1 GCA_029859455.1 Ignavibacteria bacterium
GGAATCAGCGGGGATCACGATCGGAGCCGACCTGAAATTCAGAGATCATCACATGTACCGGCCAAAGGATTATCAGGATATCCTCAGTCTGATGCGGGCCAGGAATCTGACAGCATGCATAACGACGGAAAAAGATTATGTGCGGATATTCGAGCCATCAGGAGAAGCCTCACGGTTCATTCGTGATGCACATCTTCTGTATCTGCCGGTTTCTGTCGTCTTCACAAAGGGTGAGTCCGTCCTTCAATCGATGGTGGCCGGGTCTCTTCGTAAAACTACTGTTCCATTAACTTAACCTGAATTTTGAAATGAAACGATACGTGTATTTTTTCGGCAATGGGAAGGCTCAGGGCCGTGCTGATATGAAGGGACTCCTCGGGGGCAAGGGAGCGAACCTGGCGGAAATGACAAACCTCGGTCTCCCCGTGCCGGCAGGGTTTACGATCTCCACTGAACTCTGCACCTATTTCTATGCTCACAATAGAAAATATCCCCGCACACTTTCAAAGGAAGTCAAAACAGCGCTGGCGCGCGTCGAACGGGGGATGAAATCCCGGTTTGGCGATCCGGCGAACCCGCTTCTTTTGTCGGTTCGTTCTGGTGCCCGCGCATCGATGCCGGGAATGATGGATACGATCCTGAATCTGGGCCTGAACGATGTTGTCGCAGCCGGACTGGTGGAGAAAACAGGAAACCCCCGTTTTGTGTTCGACTCGTACCGTCGCTTCGTGCAGATGTATGGCGATGTTGTCCTCGGCCTCAAGCCGCAACACAAGGATGAAACGGATCCGTTCGAGGTGATTATCGAGCGGATGAAGAAAGAGAAAGGAGTCCATCTCGATACCGGACTCGATGCGGCCGACATGAAACGGCTGGTTGCACTGTTCAAGGATGAGATTCTCCGCAAGACGGGACATCGCTTTCCTGAGGATCCGCTGGAACAGCTGTGGGGTGCGATCGGAGCGGTCTTTGGATCCTGGAACAATGAACGGGCGATCGCTTACAGAAAGATGTACGACATTCCTGAATGGTGGGGGACCGCGGTCAACGTGCAGTCGATGGTGTTCGGGAACATGGGAGAAACGTCCGGAACCGGCGTCGCCTTCACACGAGACCCTGCCAGCGGAGAAAACCTCTTCTACGGCGAGTATCTGATGAACGCCCAGGGAGAGGATGTGGTCGCCGGCACGCGGACTCCGCTTCCGATCGCACAGTTGAAGGAAGCGAACCCCGGCGTGTATCGTGAGCTGGAGAAGATCCGGAAGAAACTCGAGCGACATTACCGCGAGATGATGGATGTCGAGTTCACGATCCAGGAGGGAACGCTTTACATGCTCCAGTGCCGTGTGGGCAAACGGACAGCCTTCGCGGCGATCAGGATTGCGGTCGACATGGTGAAAGAGCGGCTGATCCGGCCGGAGGAAGCGATTCTCCGGATTGAGCCTGAACAGCTCAACCAGCTGCTCCGTCCGGTGTTCAACGCCCGGGAACAGGCTGCGGCGATTGAGCAGGGCAAGAAGCTTGCGCACGGGCTGAATGCGGGTCCCGGTGCAGCCAGCGGCCGGGTGGTGTTCAACTCACCCGACGCTGAGGAGTGGCGGAAACGGGGAGAAAAAGTGATCCTCACCAGAGTCGAAACCTCGCCTGAAGATGTCAAGGGGATGGAAGCGTCGGAAGGGATTCTGACCGCCAGGGGCGGGATGACATCCCATGCGGCACTGGTCGCCCGGCAGATGGGGAAAGTCTGTGTGGCCGGGTGTGGTGAGCTGGAGATTGACTATGTCGCCCGAACAATGACGGTCAATGGCAGGGTCATCCGGGAAGGAGACTGGATTTCGATCGACGGGACGACCGGAGATGTGATCGAAGGAAATCTCTCCACAAACCCGTCTGAAATCGTGCGGGTTCTTGTCGAAAAGAGTCTCGACCCGGCGGAAGCGAAGGTCTACAGGATGTTCGAAAAGCTGATGACATGGGCTGACAAGTACAGGAGATTGCGTGTGCGGACAAACGCCGACCAGCCCGATCAGTCAGCGAATGCTCTTGCATTCGGAGCGGAGGGGATCGGCCTGTGCCGGACGGAGCATATGTTCTTCGGGGAAGGAAAGATCGGGCCGATGAGAGAGATGATTCTCGCAGACTCGGAGGAAGACAGGAGAAAGGCGCTGGCACGGCTACTCCCCCTGCAGCGGTTGGATTTCGAAGGAATATTCGAGGCGATGGACGGGTTCCCTGTCACGATTCGAACGATCGATCCGCCCCTCCATGAGTTTCTGCCTCATGAAGAACCGTTGCAGAATCATCTTGCCGGCGAGATGGGGATTTCTCCTGAGAGGATCCGGCAGCGGATCGCGGCGCTCCATGAGTTCAATCCGATGCTCGGCTTCCGGGGATGCAGGCTCGGCATTATATACCCGGAGATCACTGAAATGCAGAGCCGTGCAATCTTCGAAGCGGCAGCGAATGTGAAGGGCCGCGGAGTCGACGTGCTTCCGGAGGTGATGATACCTCTCGTGGGGAATGTGAAGGAGCTGGAAGATCAGTCACGCATTGTGCATCGGGTCGCCGCCGATGTCATGAAAGAAAAGGGGATCCGGTTCAAGTATATGGTCGGAACCATGATCGAGGTTCCGCGCGGAGCGCTGACGGCGGATGAGATCGCCACCGTTGCCGAGTTTTTCAGTTTCGGGACGAATGACCTGACCCAGACGACACTCGGCGTCAGCCGGGATGATGCCGGCAGGTTCCTCGTACCGTATGTGGAACGGGAGATCTACAAACGGGATCCGTTTGAGGCGATCGATCGTGCAGGAGTCGGAGCACTGATGAACATCGCGATCGAAAAAGGACGCACCGCGCGTCCCGGCCTCAAAATCGGCATCTGCGGTGAACATGGCGGCGAGCCTTCGAGTGTCGAGTTCTGTCACACGATCGGACTCGAGTACGTCAGCTGCTCACCGTTTCGTGTCCCTATTGCCCGGCTTGCCGCCGCGCAGGCGGCTCTTCGGGAGAAGGCAACAAAGAAACCAAAGGCAAAGAGAAAGGCAGTCAGGCGACGGCGCAAGCGGTCATAGTTCCGGTACCTGGCTGACACGGAAACACTATTCTGGATATGGAGGAAGAGTCTCGCAATGAAACTTTCTGATTTTAGATACCCGCTTCCCAGAAATCTGATCGCCAAACATCCCGCCAAACCGCGGGAGAGTTGCCGGATGATGGTGCTCAACCGCAGGGATGAGTCGATCGAAGACCGGAAATTTTCGGAGATCGTCAAATTCTTCAAACGGGGCGACTGCCTTGTGGTGAACGAAACGAAAGTGTTCCCTGCCCGGCTTCTCGGTCGCAAGGAAAAGACGAACGCAAAGATCGAGGTGTTTCTTCTGCGGGAATTGAACAAGGAAGAGAAGATCTGGGACGTCATCGTGGATCCGGCCAGGAAGGTCCGGATCGGCAACAAAATCTTCTTCGACAAAGGGAAGATCTGGTGCGAGGTGATCGACAACACCACCTCCCGCGGAAGGACCGTCCGGTTCAATTATGAGGGAGATATCTTCAAGATCATCGACCGCATCGGGAAGATGCCGCTCCCGTACTACATCAAGCGTGAGCCGACCGAGCGGGACAAGAAGGCGTATCAGACCGTGTTCGCCAAGGTTGTCGGAGCAGTGGCGGCGCCGACCGCAGGCCTGCATTTCTCAAACAGGGTTCTGACGGCATTGAAGAAAAAAGGGGTCAAGGTAGTGCCGGTGGTGCTTCACATCGGGCTCGGTTCGTTCCGGCCGGTGGAGGTGGAGGACCTCACGAAGCACAAGATGGACTCGGAGTATTATGAGATACCCGAAAGCACGGTGAAGGTGGTCAATCAGGTTATAGACCGGAAGGGGAAGGTGGTTGTCTGCGGAACCAGCACCTGCAGGGCACTCGAATCCAGCTCGACGATCGATGGCCATCTGAAGGCGAATCGCGGATGGACAGATAAGTTCATCTTTCCTCCATATGAATTCAAGATCACAGATGCGCTTGTCACCAACTTCCACATGCCTGAATCGACCCTCCTGATGCTCG
The DNA here is from genome assembly GCA_029859455.1 of Ignavibacteria bacterium. Lineage (GTDB taxonomy): Bacteria > Bacteroidota > Ignavibacteria > UBA10030 > UBA6906 > JAOUDE01. Next base: position 4,066 of record JAOUDE010000038.1, read on the forward strand.
TGTCGGCGTTTGCCGGCCGGGACTACATTATGATGGCGTATAAGAAGGCGATCAAGCGGGGGTACCGGTTCTACAGCTATGGCGACGCCATGCTGCTGACATAGGACTGATTCTCCATGAAACTCATCGTCGTTGGGCTCATTGCAGTTGTCATCATTGCTGTGTTCGCGAGGTTGCTGAAAAAGAAGGACCTGCTTTCCTACTTCAGCGGCGGACGATGGTGGCTGACCTGGCTTTCCGTCGGTGTCATTGCACTGATGGACGAGCTGACATCGATCTTCTACGCGCCGGCAGAAGCGTACCGGTTCATCGGCTCCTACGCGATCGCGTTCCTGGCGATCACATCGATCTTCATGCGGTACCTCTCCACCAGGATGGTCGAGATCGCAGAGATCCTGGAGCACCATCAGATCAGAGGGGGAGGGGTCTATTCCTTCTCATACCTCATCCTCGGGCCGAGCGCATCCTTTATTGCCGTCGCATCCATCCTCGTGGTGTATGTCCTCACAGCCAGCATCTCGACCGTCTCGGCTGTTGAGAACGGACTGTCGTTCTTCTCTCTTTCGCCCTGGACCAAACTCGGAGCTGAGTTCGCCATTGTCTGGGGAATTGCCGGGCTGAATATTCTCGGCATCCGGGACAATGCCAAATTCACGTTCCTGATGTTCTTTATTGTTTCGCTCGTCCTCATTGTCCTGCTCGGATCCGCTCTGTATGATGCCTCACCCGCCTCATGGGACAGCATGGGCGCCAGCTTCTCGTACTCCGGACTGAAGATCTGGGAAGAAGGGTTCTGGGGGGGATCGTTGTTTATCGTCATCTGTATATCCAGCTCCATCCTTGCGTTCTCCGGGATCGAGTCAGTTGTTCAGGTCGCGGGTCTCGCAAAAAGCTGGAAGGATATCGGAAAGGCGTATATCTTTCTCGCCCTGACCGTTGGGCTCTTCACCCCGCTGATTTCAGCCCTTTCGCTCAGTTCGGGTATCGATCCGGCCGAACATGAGACAGACCTGATCACGCAGTTCGCGACACAGCTGAATGGTATCGGGTTCGGTGTTCTTGTTGCGGCAATCGCCGCGATCGCCCTGACGATGGCAGTGAATACCTCGTTCGTGGCTGCGTCCGAGCTGCTGGAAAAGGTCGGGAACAGGTATCAGTTCCACTGGCTCGTCAAAACCAACAGGCGCCAGTCGCTCTACCGAATTCACCTGCTGAACGCCCTGTTCTTCAGCGTTCTGATCTTCTTCACCGAGGGAAGCCAGGAAATTCTCGCCCAGATGTATGCATTGAGTCTCGTCGCCTCATTTTGCATCAATATCGGAAGCCTCCTCATATACCGGTTCTCAACAGGGACGAAGGAGATCAGGGCGTATAATACCTCACGGATCGGCACTCTCTTTATTTTCCTTGTTCTCATATCCTGTTTCGTCTACCTCGCGGCGGTCAGACCATTTGGCGTCGGTCTGTGGCTGAGTGCAACGGTATTCTTCCTCGTCATTGGACTGTTTGTCGCGAGAAAACGGGCTCCGGAGATAGCGGAGATTGCTCAGACGGACAACCCGCTCCAGATGGTGTTCGCTCTTGCGGAGGCTCCGGGTGAAACGATCGAGATTTTTTTCAAGCGTCCCCTGGAGGTGAGCGGTGCACCAGACCCGAATCAGGCCTTTGTCAGTTTCTACTCGCCACGACAGGGAATTCCCGATCGTATGGGGGACAATCATTACCGGTTTGCACAGTCGGGACAGACGTTGTTCGACAGCATCGATGAAGTACTGAATGTGTTGAAGTACGAGCTCCCCCACAAGAAGGTTGTTGTACACTTCGGCTGGCCCCAGTCCTCCTGGATCGACCGGATGGCGATCGGAGTGATGGTATTCAGCATCATGAAGCTCCCGAAAATGTTTCCGGAGTTCACATTCGTCATTGAGCATTTTGGCAAGAAAACCTCTTAGGGCAGCAGTGATACTCGTTGCTGCCGGTACCGGTTCACGGTTCGGCAGGAGAATCCCGAAACAGTTCACACCTCTTGCCGGTAAGCCGATCCTTCTCTGGAGCCTCGAGGTGTTCGCATCACTCGGGGGAATCAACGAGATCGTGGTTGTTGCTCCTGCGCGTTATCTGGCGCGTGTCAGGAAGCTGGCGGCGGTGAACATGTCAAAAGCGACGATCAGGGTCGTGGCCGGGGGTCGGCTCCGCCAGGACTCGGTGCTGAAGGGGCTCCTGGCCCTTGAACGCCCGCCCCGGGTCGTGCTTGTCCACGATGCCGCCCGTCCATTGATCACCGCCCGGTTCGTCAGATCGCTGCTGAGACTGGCACGATCGCGTTCAGCCCTGATCCCGGCCTTGCCGATCGCCGAGACGGTCAAACAGGAAGGACGCCGGGGAGTCGTTGCCGGGACGGTCCCGCGAAAAGGGCTCTGGGTAGCTCAGACCCCCCAGGTATTTCACTATGATCTGCTCTACAACGCTCATATGAGGGCGAAGACGGATCGGTTCAGGGGAACGGATGACGCCTCCCTGGTCGAACGGCTTGGGGTTCGGGTCCATCTTGCCCCAGGGGATCCTGTGAACCTGAAAGTGACGGTTCCGTCCGATCTGAAAACGGCAGAATGGCGAATTCGAGGTTCGAAATGACGGTTTTTCATGCCGTTTGCAAATCTTCACTCATTTTTTTACCTTCTACAGGCCTCGAAGGCAATTAACATGATAGCAATTACCGTCATAGCGATTCTGAGTTACCTGGTTGGGTCGATTCCCACGGCGATTATTGTCGCCCGTTGCCGTCGCGGCATTGACATTCGGCAGCATGGCAGCGGCAACGCGGGCGGGACCAACGTCTTCCGGGTGCTTGGCTGGAAAGCCGGAACATTCGTTGTGCTGGCTGACATTGGCAAGGGACTCGTCGCGACCATGTTCGTTGCCCAGCTGATGTACGGCCCGATCCCGTTCCAGAATGTAACCCCGTTCGACGATTTCACCCTGGTACAGATCATCGCAGGCTGCTCGGCGATTCTCGGACATATCTGGACGGTTTTTGCCGGCTTCAGAGGCGGGAAGGGGATTGCCACTGCAGGAGGAATGTTGATCGGCGTTGCACCTCTGGAAGTCGCCATTTCGCTCGGTGTGTTTGCGGTGGTCCTTCTGGTCTCGCATTATGTTTCCCTCGGCTCCCTGAGCGCCGCCCTTGCTTTTCCCCTGACGATGTTTTTCCGCGAGAACATCTTCATGGCAGAGATCGAAGGGTACAACACACTGATCTTCTTCAGCCTCGGGATCTCTTTTCTCATTTTCTATACGCACCGGGCGAATATCAAGAGGCTGTTGAAGGGGACAGAGAACAAGATCTCCACCATCCCGCTCTTCAGGAAACGATAGAGCTACTCCGGCTTTCCCGGACACAGTCCGGCCCGTCTGTTCACGATCCTCAAGAAAACCAACCATGCACATTGCAGTTCTCGGTGCAGGCAGCTGGGGGACGGCACTCGCAGTCCTGCTTGCAGATAATTCTCATGATGTGACACTCTGGTCGTACCGGGACAAATACACCCGGGCGATACAAGAGACGCGTGAAAACGCTGCATTCCTTCCCGGAATACGGATCCCGGAAACCGTTGTGGCGACATCGGACATCCATGCGGCTGTTGATCAGGCCGGGATGATCGTTGCCGCCGTTCCTTCGCAGTATGTCCGGAATGTCGTGAGCGGCATCGCAGGGCAGATCGGCAAGGATGTCATCGTTGTCAACGTTGCAAAGGGGATCGAGAACGGGACACTGCTGACCATGTCAGAGATGCTTCGTGCGGTTCTTCCGTCGCTTCCTCCGGGACAGATCGCGACTCTGTCAGGTCCCAGCCACGCTGAGGAGGTGAGCCGCAGGATTCCGACAACGGTGGTGGTGGCATCTCAGAATCTGCAGACCGCCACAACGATTCAGAAGACCTTTCTGACCTCTTATTTCCGGGTGTACGCCAGTACCGACCTGCGCGGTGTGGAACTGGGCGGAGCGCTGAAGAACGTCATTGCAATCGCGGCAGGGATCGTGGAGGGGGCCGGGCTGGGAGACAACACCAGCGCGGCCCTGATGACCCGCGGAATCGCCGAGATCACACGACTGGGAACTGCACTGGGGGCGGATGAGCGGACATTCGCCGGCCTTTCAGGGATCGGCGATCTGATGGTGACCTGTATGAGCCGGCACAGCCGGAACCGTTTCGTCGGTGTCGAGACAGGGAAGGGAAGGAAGCTTCCGGAGATCCTGAAGGAAATGGTGATGGTCGCGGAAGGTGTGGCGACCACCCGGTCAGCCTACGAACTTGCAATGAAGAGAGATGTCGAAGTCCCGATCATTACTGAGGTGCACCGGATCCTGTTCGAAGGGAAAGACCCTCTGACCGCCTGTTACGATCTGATGACACGGGACCCGAAGGGGGAAGCCTGAGAGGCCTCCCTAGTCGGTGTCTTCGAGGTCAGATTTCCTCGGAATGATGATGATTTTTCTGAAAAAGTAAGCCGCGAACAGTGTGACGATACTCATCGTCGACACCATCGTAATAACTGCCGCTGTCGTCATACCCGACCCTCCTTCATTCTTCTTCTGTACGCAACATAGACCAGCCCGCAAATCGATGCAAACACAACAACCAGAAGGATCCGTGACCCGGAGATGAACATGAGCTGATCTTCGAGGTTCGTCCGGGTGGTGGCATCTGTAGCCGCTGCAATCTGTTCCTTGAGCCCGATGTTCATCACCTGGTTGATGAGAGAACCATTGTCAAGGGGCCACCCGCTGCCGCTGAAAAGACTCTGGAGCGCTCCCATCCAATCCCCTCCAACCGGTGAAAAGACAGAACCGATAAAAACGAAGAGCAGGAAGGTCGGGGTGACATACTTCAGAATCGGCTTGTAAAACTCCGGCACCTTCATGTCAGCCCCTCGTTTCAGTTCAGCCCATCCTTTGTCTATGCCGTAGATCCAGGAAAAGATAATCGACTCCGCCAGAGCGAAGACCACCAGCGACACAGTTCCCGCCCAGTAATCATATTCTCCGAAGACACCGTAGTTATAGAAGAGCACGGTCGGCATTCCAAGGACGAGAACAACCATGCCGAACGACCATGCCGCTTTCTCCCGTGAGAAGTTGAACTCGTCACGCATGAACCCCATCCAGGGCGTACCCATTGCCAGGGAGGATGTGATCCCCGCAAAGAAGAGAAGCCCGAACCAGAAGACTCCGGCCAGCGTCGCGAGGAACGGACCCCAGTTTTCAAAGAGGAACGGCATCGTCTGGAATGCCATGCCGAAACTCGCGTTCTCCCGTACCCAGTCGAGTCCCAGATATCCGGCTGCAATCGGGATAACGACACAGCTGCCGAGCACCACTTCGACGAACTCATTCATCCATCCGGCGGCCATCGAGTTCAATGCGATATCATCCTTCGGTTTCACATACGCCGCATAGCAATGGATCGTTCCCATGCCGACAGAACAGGTAAAGAATATCTGCCCTGCGGCGGCGAGCCAGACGCTCGGGTTCGTCAGCGAATCGAATTGTGGATTCCAGAGAAAATTCAGGCCGGCCCAGGCGCTGGCGTCCGGATGTTCCGCAGTGGCGCCTGATTCGCCGAGGGTAATTCCACGAATGGCGAGGAAGAGGCCGAACAACAGCAGGAGAGGCATGCCGATTTTGGCGGTTCGTTCAATACCTCCGGACAGGCCCTTCGACAGGATCCAGGTATTCAGGAGAAGGCACAGGATGTAGAAGATCGGTGCCTCGAAAGGGATTCCTGTGGTGGATGTCCCGATCGTAACATAATCCGTGAAGAATTGGGCAACCTGGGATTGAGTCATTCCGTCAAATGTCCGCATGATCGAATGAAACACATAGGACATCGTCCATGACTCTATATAACAGTAGTAGGCAGCCACCGCCAGGTTTGTCCATATCCCGAAAACGCCGAAATACTTCCAGAACCTGTTCCGAGTCATGGTATCGAGAATGTACGGCGTGGAGTGATTTCCTGCCTTTCCGCCGAACCGTCCCATCGACCATTCGATCCAGAGAAGGGGGATTCCCATCACCAGAAACGAGACAAGGTAGGGGATGATGAATGCCCCCCCTCCATTATTGACTGCCTGGACCGGAAAACGAAGGAAGTTTCCAAGCCCCACAGCGTTCCCCGCCATTGCCAGCACAAGCCCAACACGTGAACCCCAGTTTTCTTTCTGCTGAGACATAGAATCCTTTCCGGGTGGAGGTTAACGGACGGTCAGAAGGGGTAATCGGATTGATGGGAAGAGCAGGTGTCGGGCATCGATCCGGTCCGATTGATCTGTCAGAATCATCGGTGGCAAGATAACTCCTTTCGAAGAAAGTGGCAACACTATTGAGTTTCGGCTTCGCCTTGACAGAGCCGGGCCGGCCATGTATCTTTCAGCTTCATGAAACAGGTTCCTCCGCCCACCCGTCAGAGCGCCGACCCGCCCGTCCAGTTTCTCAAAGGGATCGGTCCCGTGAGAGCATCCGTTCTCGCGGGACTGGGGATCCGTACCCTGCGCGATCTTCTGTTCTATGTCCCCCGCCGTTATCTTGACCGGTCTCAGATTGTGACGATCGCCCGGCTTCGCGAACTCGCATCAGGAAAGAGGGAGGGGGAAACCGGGGATGGTACCGGTCCATCGGCAAATCTCTGTACGGTTCTGGCGGATGTCCGATCGTTCCGCACCATCGGGTACGGACGTAAAGCCCGCTTTGTCCTGATCGCCGCCGATGAAACCGGGTCACTCCAGTGTGTCTGGTTCGGCGGGGTGCAATACTGGAAGAACCGCTTCCAGATCGGCGAGACCATTGCGGTTTCGGGAACCCCGTCGTTCTACGGACATGTGCTCCAGGTCGTCCATCCTGAAACAGACCAGATCGCGCCGCGGTCCGGGGAGGGAGATCCTGCGTCGGGAGAGATTCCTGACCTCATCAACACAGGAGGAATGGTTCCGATCTATCCTTCCGGCCGGGAACTGGAGAGAGTCGGGCTCCATAGCGGTGGCATGAGGAGGGTAATCCAAGGTCTCCTGAGGACACATCTGTCCGGCGCGGAAGACCCTCTTCCGCGATCGATACTGGCCAAACGGAATCTCCTTCCCTTTGACCGGGCAGTCCGGCAGGTTCACAGGCCGGATTCACCGGCAGCTCTTGAGGAGGGCCTCAGGCGGTTGAAGTATGAAGAACTGTTCATGTTCCAGACCATGCTGGCCAGGCAGCGGGAGCGGATGAGAAGTGAGTCGACCGGTATTTCCTTCTCCGTGAGGAGTCGCCTTGCCAGAGAGATGGTCAACGCTCTCCCGTTCAAACTGACGGAGGCGCAGGTCCGGGTTATCAACGAGATCACGGCAGATATGGAGTCAGACCGCCCCCTGAACAGGCTGCTCCAGGGAGATGTCGGATCCGGGAAGACGGTGGTGGCGCTGGCGGCGATGCTGATTGCGGTCGACAACGGTTTCCAGGCCGCCATCATGGCGCCGACGGAGCTGCTGGCGGAGCAGCATTACAGAACGCTTGTTTCGTTTATTGGCTCGCTCGATGTAAACGTCCGCCTGCTGACAGGAAAGAAGCGCACACGACTCCGGAGGGATATTCTTGAGGACGTCAGCAGGGGATCCGCTCAAATTGTGGTCGGGACCCACGCACTGTTTGAAGAGGGTGTGGAGTTTGCACGCCTCGGCTTTGTGGTGATCGATGAACAGCACAGGTTCGGTGTCAGGCAACGGGCCCGTCTGCTCCAGAAGGGGGTGAGTCCGGACCTGCTGGTTATGACAGCGACGCCGATTCCCAGAACGCTCTCTCTCACGGTGTATGGTGACCTTGATGTTTCGATTATTGATCAGCTGCCCAAAGGGAGAAGACCGGTCGAAACGATCCTCCGGTCCGATCATCAGAAAGAAGAGGTGTTCCAGCTCTCGCGCACCATGGTCCGCTCGGGCCGACAGGCATATTATGTCTATCCGGTCATCGAGGAGTCGGAAAAGACCGATCTGAAGGCGGCTCTTGTGCACTACGAGGAGATGAAGAAGACAGTGTTCCCCGATCTGCGACTCGGGCTGTTACATGGCCGTATGCCATCCGATGAAAAGGAAGATGTCATGCAGCGCTTCAAGGAGGGAGAGATCGACATCCTTGTGGCCACGACCGTTGTCGAAGTGGGGATCGATGTGCCGAATGCGACACTGATGGTGATTGAGAATGCTGAACGGTTCGGACTTTCACAGCTGCACCAGCTCAGGGGAAGAGTTGGGAGGGGAAGTGAACGCTCCGTCTGCGTTCTCCTGGCAGGAAAGGGCGCCGGGACTGGTCCTGACCG
>JAOUDE010000344.1 GCA_029859455.1 Ignavibacteria bacterium
GCACTGCGCGGCTCAGGACCCTGGCGATCCTGCGGCCTGCTTTTCCATCTCCATAGGGGTTGTGAGCCCTGCTCATTGACAGGTACGAACGGGGTGACGTGAGAAGCCTGGAAACTTCTGACGTAATACGTTCAACGGAAGTGCCAACAAGACGGACCGTTCCCGCCTTCACTCCTTCAGGGCGCTCGGTCGTTGTTCGCATGACGAGGACCGGTTTCCCGAGGGAGGGCGCTTCTTCCTGCACCCCTCCGGAATCTGTCAGCACGAGGTGGCTCCGATTCATCAGCCACACAAACTGTTCGTACGGCAGCGGGGGAAGCAGGTGCACATTCCGTGTCGCAGAAAGGAGTGACCTGACCGGTCTCTGGACGTTCGGGTTCAGATGAACCGGGTAGACAATCTCGACGCCGGTTTGAGTTCGGGCAATCGACTTGAGCGCCTTGCAGATATTCCTGAACTCAGCGCCGAAGTTCTCCCTCCGGTGACCTGTCACCAGAATTATCTTCCTGCTCCAGTCGATCCCGGGGAAGAGTGCTTCGAAATTTGTTTTCAACCGCCGTTGATCCCTCACCACTTCCAGGAGGGCATCCACAACCGTATTTCCTGTAACGTGAATCGACTTCTCTGCAATCCCCTGTTTGAGCAGATTCCGTCGTGCCTCTTTTGTCGGTGCACAGTGAACCGATGCAAGGCTCGTTGTGAGGACCCGATTCATTTCTTCGGGAAACGGGCTGGCAAAGTCGCCTGTCCTGAGTCCCGCTTCGATGTGCGCAACCGGGACTGATTCATAGAACGCCGCCAGGGACGCGGCAAACGTGGTCGTCGTGTCCCCCTGTACCACGACCATCGCAGGGCGTTCGGCCTCAATCACCTTCCTGACCTGAACGAGGGCGCGGGCTGTCAACTGGTCGAGCGTCTGCCCTTTCCGCATGATGTTGAGATCGACATCAACATGGATGTTGAATACGCGGAGGACCTGATCCAGCATCTCCCGGTGCTGTGCCGTAACACAGACCCGCCCCCTGATCCCGTATCGGGAGTCGGCCAACGCGCGGATGACAGGGGCCATCTTGATTGCCTCCGGACGTGTACCGAAGACGAAGAGAAACGGTTTCCGCTTCATGCCGTTTTCCCGGTTGACCGGACACGGCAGACCCACAGGGTCCCCGAACAGCTGAGCCACGGTGAAACGAGATCGAGGAGGAACCGGATCAACCGGCCGGCGACGTTCAGTTCCCACCTCGCGCTGCGGGACTGAAAAAGGCGGGAATCAGTGTAGAGTCCCATATTCTTCGGTGGAGCAAAATCATCGGGCAGCATCTCCATGATGTCGAACCCGTTCTGCCGGAGCAGATGCGAAAACTGGCGCCGCGTATACCGGTACTCTTCGAACGAGAGTCTCGTACCGGCCAGCCGCCGGATCCACGTCTGCAGGTCCTTGATTCTATCAATGACCAGCAGCCGGAACAGGTTGCGTGTCGGAACCGTCACGAGGAGCAATCCGTCTGCATCGAGAATGCGTTTGACTTCATCGAGAGCCTCTTGAGGCCCCTCTTCGAAATGCTCGAGTACGCCAAGTGAAATTACCGCTGAACAGGTCTTGTCCCCCATCGGAATCCGTAGAATATCACCTGTTATCATCGGAAGGTCGCTGTCATACGATGTCGCGAACGCCACTTCTGATGCGGCAAGTTCGATCCCCCGGCAATCGTAACCGAGACGCCGGAGGTGGAAGACCCAGCGGCCCCGTCCGGCCCCTGCCTCCAGTATCACGCCCTTCTTCGGGAGATATCTCAAGAACGCTTCATTGATCGTTTGAAGGGAGCAGAGAGCAATATCGTCCTCAAGATTTTCCGAGCCGCCAAGCTGGCCCGGCGCTTCCGTCCCCTGAAGGCTGGAAACCGGCACAAGCCGTTTGTGTGGTCTCACGTCGGCGTCCCTTATCCGGCCTGGCTCCCGGTATCCGCTTCAGGCGCCCCGCTTTCCTTGAGTCTTTGAACCCGGACAATCCTGATCCGCCGGTGGCTCTTCTTGACGACACAGAAAAGCAACCCCCGGTAGCGTAATTCATCGTTCACTTCCGGGATGCCGCCGGAAATCTTCTGAAGGAATCCGCTCACGGTATCATACTCCTCCTCCTCAGGAAGCGAACTGGCAAACCGTTCATTGAATGTGCGGACTGTCATTCGTCCGCTGACCATGAAGGATCCGTCCGCAGAAACCTCCACCTCTCTCAGTTCCTCGTCGTACTCATCGTGGATCTCGCCCACGATCTCTTCCAGAATATCCTCCATCGTGATAACGCCCTCAGTCCCGCCGTACTCATCGATCACGATTGCCATGTGGGACTTCATCTGCTGCAGATCCCGCATCAGGCGGCTGATCTTCGTTGTTTCTGGAACCAGGTAGGGCGGCCGAATGATATCCTCCAGGATAATCAGATTTCGGTGCTCCATCATCCCGAGGAGGTCCTTCGTATAGACAATGCCGATGATGTTGTCGACATTCTCCCGATACACCGGCATCCTCGAGTATCCTTCCTCGATCGCAATCCTCACCAGTTCTTCCCGCGGAATATCCAGATCGAGCGCGACGACGTCGGGTCTCGGGATCATCACTTCCTTCGCCGTCGTGTCGGTGAACTCGAAGATGCTGCTGATCAACTCGTGCTCGGTCTTGTCGATCACCCCGGATCTCGTCCCTTCTTCGAGCATCAGCTTGAATTCCTCTTCCGAGATTCGGGATTCCGCAAAACTGGTCTTGTCTTTGAACGGACGAAGGAACAGGTTACTTGCCGCCGTAAGAATCGTCACCGGAATCCTGAACACGCCCGAGAACAGCCGGATCGGCCTGGCAAAGCGAAGGGCAACGACTTCCGAAGAACGGAGGGCCAGCGACTTCGGCACCAGTTCGCCGAGAACCACCACCATCGACCCGATCGAAAGAACCATCACGGCGAGCGCGACCCAGGCACTCCCTTCCCGGATCCATTGGGTATCACTTGCCTCGAAGGCTGGCTGGAGATGCTGGACACCCAT
>JAOUDE010000039.1 GCA_029859455.1 Ignavibacteria bacterium
GGACCGGTAGAATATCCCATCTTCGCCCACGATCCAGACATGGTTGAGGTATGAATGAACGCCGTTGAAGTCGGCAGTTCCGAGCGTTGCGATCACCCAGGTCTCCCCCCCATCAAGGGAATGGTAGACCGTCCCCCCGTCACCAACTGTCCAGACATCGACGCCGTTCGGAGAATGAATGTCGGACAAGCCTGCACCGATCCCGGAGCCTGTCATCCAAACTGTGGCACAAACGATGGCGAACAACGTTCTCATTCTATTCTCCCTTGTAGTGCTGATAGTTGAGACTCGATATTCTCGCGATTACTTCAACCTCGGCGAGACCGGCAACCCGCCGACCAAGAAGATCTCCGGAAAATTTCTTCACAACGATCGCCGCCGAGTCAGCATCGGTGGGTGGGACCTGAATCCGAAACGGCGAGTCCCCTGCCCGGATCATACGTGTCGAGAAAACCATTTCATCACGGTAATATAGAAAAATATCACACTCTTGCACCTCCAATGTGCATTCCAATTCACCGTCACGGGGAATTTCGTAGAGAACCATCTCTCTTACTTCCACTGGAATTGTCCATTTGAGGCCTGCAGAGGCTCCTTCTCCCTCGTCAGAAATCCAGACGGAGCCGGCACCCCCTGTCAGCACACGACGGTCATTCAGCCGCCGAACGACGGAGGGAGAGCCGTCGGGAAGGATACCGTCGGAACTTGATGAAACGCTGGCTGACGGGGCCAGATTGAACCATTCTGCCTCGGTGCCATTGATTGGCACCTCCATCACTGAATGGCCGGGGTGGCATCCGACACATTTCGTTCCGGATCCCATCCGGTCGAAGTTCATGCCGGTGACATGGGCAAACCCCCCGTCGGTCCGTTCCAGGACAAATCCATTACTATCGACCACCTGCTCAAACAGCGGCACATCGGCAGGGATATCGTGTTCATGCACGCCGCCGGTCAGAAACACAGGTGCCTCCTTCAGAAAGATCGACGGGTCAGGCGTCACTGCACTCTGCCGCTGGACGTTCATAAAGAACCGGATCTTCGCACCAACAGCTATCCGCGGCGCATCCGGCATAGGGTTGTCCACCGGCGCGTTCGTGAAAATGTTCATGCAATCGAACCGGAACATATCATTCTTGAAGTACGTCTTTGGATCTTCTGTCGGCGGGAGGGTCGCTGTCGGGTACGGAAATTCCTCGGTCAGTATCGGAGGAACCGGCCTCGGTTGAAGAACCTGAGGTTCCATCTCGTTTGTGCCCGGGAAGTCGACCACATCGACAAGCCCGGTGCCATCGAGGCGACAGATTGCTATACCAAAGTCCGATTGGTCAACTGACCGTGCAAAGAGAATCCATCCATCCGCCAGCTCGGCCGGATCGATGGCTGTCGAATACCCTTGTGAGGGCTGATCAGACCGGACACCGGTCACGTAGTGCTCGAAGTCCGCCCCCGGGGCAAACCATCGGATTCCCGCACCACCAGGTCCATTCAGAATGGACAAGGATGACGTATATACGCTTAGGAGGGTCCCGTCTTCCATCACCGCCGGCTTGTATGTTTGCAGTCCCTCCCTTGTCCGCGGAAAACCCGCGTACAGTTTCATCCCCTCCCCGTCAGAGCGGATCGAGATCGCCTGCCAGATATTCGCCTCATCGTCCGTCAGTGCGAGGGTGTTGTCGCGCGTGATTCCGTGCCGGGCTCTGTGGCTCGGTCGGTCTCGGTTCAGCCACCACCGGGCGTACACGATTCTCCCCGTCACAGGATCGATCGTCGGTTCCTCTCCCCCGTTTCGTTCCGTCGTAATCCTCCTCAGCGTGGAGTCCTGTTCCTGAACGAGGAACAGATTGCTGGTCACAACCCCTCCGTATCCTGAGATCGACGGATAACGTGTGCTTGCGCAGACTATCCTGCCATCCGGCAGATAGCACGGATCGAAGTCATCATACTGCTGCAGCAGCGGTGCTGCCGCTCCGAATTGAGCGAGGTCGACTCTGCGCGTGGAGAATGTGACCTGCCGGAAACCGGTGCCGTCCGACCGGATTTCGTAAATCCGCCAGCTGCTGTCCGGATGCACGACACCGGAAAAGAGGACCCGTCCGGCATCCCATGAGACACACGGGTCAGCAACGTCGTACAGCAATCGGGTATCGACAAGGGTTCTGATGTCGCCGTCCGTTTCCCGGATCATCAGCTGACCGCCGACGGTCAATGTACGGTCACGCGGACCAAAGCCGGGGATCGCGGTCCGGTCATCCGGGAGTGAACGTGAAACAAAAAGAATGCGAGGAAGCGAACTGTGCTCGGAAGGTGGCGAAACAGAGGACCCGGGACTCACGGACCCGGTGAAAACAAGGAAGAGAAACGTGCAAAGGAGCATCGGTATCGTTGTTCGAATCACCTCGTGGCCGGTTCCGTGTGCATGATATTCAGTGAACCCAACACCACTACCGGCCCCCGGCAGGGCCGTACACGAGCGCTTCAAGGCGGCTCACCCGTTCCTCAACCGGCGGATGTGTACTGAACAATTTCGTCAGCCCTCCCCCGGTCAGCGGGCTGACAATGAACATATGCGATGTTGCCGGTGATGCCTTCATCGGAATACGTTTCGAATATTCTGCAATCTTGTTCAGGGCGGATGCGAGCGCGAGCGGATCATTTGACATTCTGGCACCACCTTCATCAGCAAGGAACTCGCGGGAACGTGAGATCGCCATCTGGATCAGCATTGCCGCGATCGGTGCAAGAATGATCATCGCGATCGCACCAAGAGGATTTCCCCCGTCACGGTCATCACCCCGGCCACCGCCGAAGATGAAAGCGAACTGTGCCATCTGTGCGAGCATGCTGATCGCACCGGCAATCGTTGCTGCAACCGTTCCGATCAGAATGTCCCGGTGTTTGATATGGGCCAGCTCATGTCCGATCACACCGCGAAGCTCTTCCCGCGTCAACGCTTTCACAATGCCCTCGGTCACCGCAACGGCAGAATGCTCGGGATTCCTCCCGGTCGCAAAGGCATTCGGTTGATTCGACGGAATCAGATAGAGTTTTGGCATCGGAAGTCCACCGGCCTGACACAACTCTCCGGTCATCCTGTGGATTTCCGGATGTTCCCCTACCGTCATCTCCTTTGCTTTGTACATTCTGAGCACCAGCTTGTCGCTGAACCAGTATGTTCCGGCGTTCATCAGCAGTGCAAATCCGAAGGCGAAGATCATCCCGGTCTGCCCGCCAAACATTCCACCGACGTAGACCAGCAGGGCTGTCATCAGCGCCATCAGGGCGAACGTTTTCATCGCATTCATCGATTCCAATCTCTCTTCATGTTATGACTGTTGTTCCCTGCCCAGAAGATCATCGAGGGCTGATCGTATAGTAGCGTACCGGAAGCGAAACCCGGCCTTCTCAAGTTCCCGAGGAACGGCGCGCTGGCCGGTGAGGATCAGTTCGGACATCTCTCCCAGCAGTAACCGGAGCGCAAAGGAAGGCGCCGGAATCCAGGAAGGCCTCCGAAGCACCCGGCCGAGCTCTGCACAGAATTCCTTCATCCGGACAGGCTCAGGACTGCAGAGATTCACAGGACCGGAAACCGATACGGACTCCGCCGCGAACAGAAAACCGTCCACGACATCATCCAGATGAACCCAGGAGACCCACTGAGCTCCGGAGCCGATCGGGCCTCCGACAAACAACCTGAACGGCAGCATCATTCGCTTCAATGCCATCGCCTTTGTTTCAAGGACCAGGCCGGTACGGAGAGCCACGTGCCGCACGCCGGCTGACTCCGCTTCAGCCGCGGCTGACTCCCACTGTTTCACCGTTTCCGCAAGAAATCCGGATCCGCCGGGACCTGTTTCATCCATCACTGCATCGCCGCTGTCGCCATAATACCCGATCCCGGACGAGTTGACCAGCACGGACGGTGGCTTCTTTGCCTGACGCATCCCCTCGACCAGCGCCAGGGTCGAATCTACTCTGCTGCGGACGATCTCCTTCTTTCTGGAATCGGTCCACCGACCCGCACCGATCGATGCGCCGGACAGATTCATTACTGCAGATGCACCTTCGAGCGCTGAGGTCCAGGGTCCCTGGTTCCTGCCATCCCACTCCGCGAACGAGAGATGTTCTTCGGCAACGCGCCCGGCGGAAGACCGGGAAAGGATACAGACGTCGTACCCCCGGGCTATCAGTCGTCTCGTCAGGTGCGAGCCGATGAATCCTGACCCGCCGGCGATAACGACCTTCTTCAACGGACTTCTTTTTCAAAGAGCGGGAGAAGCGGTTCGGTTGATGACAGCGGTGTCGTCGCTGCTCTGGCTGATGCTTCCCGCTCGATCCTTTTTGTTTCCTCCTGAAGTTCGCTCGTCAGGATCTGCTTCGAACGGCGTTCCTGCGGCGGGTTCAGCTTTTCCGAAATCTCGAATTCGACAACCTTCTCCAGCATTTCACGCGGGAGTCCGGTCTCACACCGGCTCAGGACATCGAAGAATTCTTTTGTAAAGAACTGATCAACCTGAATTCTCCGCTTCAGGACATGTGTGAATTTTCCGATCAACCGGCAGATATTCTCCCGGTCTTCCGGACTCAATTCATTCACGAACTCGTACTCTTCCAGTTTCTTGAGGGCCAGAAGGATCGGCTCAAGGGAGTTCGGTGTGATGGCATACACCGTGTAGTCAGCCATATTGAACGCGTACTGGGAGATCACCCCTGTTGTATCTTGCGGGATCACCAGAAAGATTTCCTTTCGGACACCTTCCTGTGTCGCGTATTTTCTGACTGATTCCGTCTGGGCCTTGATGTACTGGGGAAAATTCCTGAGGTCATCCCCTCCCGGACTCTTGGCGTCGAAGATCACGTACTCATCGCAGATCCTCACGGTGTTATCCGGGTTTCCCCTGAAAGGAACCGCCTCGACGTACTCGAGGGAGTACCGGCGGCAGATCGCACGGATCAGTTGTTCGACATCTTTCTCATGGCGGCTCCATTGCGCTTTCATTTCAGTCAGGTGCCGGAGTGTTCTTGCCTCCTGCTCTTCCTGTTCCGCCTTCCGCTCTGCAAGAATCCTGGAATGTATCGAATCGAGCATTGCGACTGTCTTGTCATGCCCCACCCGGCGTGAAGTCTCATCCTGCTTCCACGCGGAAGCTTCCTTTTCCAGATTCGATCGGTCGGCCCTGACCCGCTCAAGCTGGTCGTTCAACCGTCCGATCTCGGCTGTCTGACGGGCCGCTGTTCCCCGGAGCTCACTTACGAGGGCACCATGCGCCGCGGCCTTGTGAACAGCTTCTGCCGTCAGTTCTTCGACCCTGCGACGGGACTCTTCGAGATCAATGCTGTTCCTGGAGATCATCGCTGCGAGAATCTTGAACTCTTCGTATGCCGGGTAGCTGAGGGAAAGGATACGCTTCCAGCCGAAGAGTCGCTGCCAGAAGGAGAGCGATCCGATCGACTCAAAAAATCTGCTTAGGTGCTCGAATGACCTGTTCATGGGGGAAATTCCTTCCGCCACTCCTTGCCTGTCAAGAGGTTTCGGGAAATGGCTGGGACTTCGGTTGAGGTTAGGAACGAAGTAAGATACAAGATGGGAGGAGCGGAAGCAACAGAATGAAAAGGCGGAGGGCAACCCTTCCCGCCTAAGGATTGCCCCCGCCCGTCATTGGCTGAGCCCGGGATTACTGCTCAGCCGCAGACACTGCTTCTTCGATCGCCTGACGGAACTGGGTCATCGTCGAACCAAAAACCCGCACGGTCGATCGCTTCTTTTCATCTCCGGAAATCTGGGACTCTGAGATCGCCAGATATTTGTTTCCGTTCTTCGCCTCCCTGACGTCGACGAAGTAGGTTGTCTTCCCTGACCGGACCATCGTGGAGTAGATTGCACTGTTTTCTGTCATCACACCCTCCGGTGACATTGGAATTTCATTTGTGGATTTTGCGCCCGGCCGGAGCATGTGGCGGTGGCTTTGATACTTATAGAACGAATGGAGGTAACAAAATTTGCGAATATGTTCCTTCTTATGATTCTCTGGTGAAACTGCCCGGAAAACGCATCTCAAGCCTTTGCTTCAACTTCTTCCGAACCCTTGCATGGTACACCTTCAGGAGGCTACTCCGTTTTCCGGTATATTGCGCTATCTCCTCGTACGGTATCTCCATCGCTCTGCACCGAAGGAGGGTTTGCTCCCATGGCTTCAGCGTTTCGAATACTTCCCAAAACTGCTGCATCGCCAGGCTTTCCTCAGGATCCGGGGCTTTCCGCGTTTCCTTCCCCCCGCGCATATGTGAAATAACTGATTCCTTTTCCAGTTCACGAAGAAGCGTCATATCGCTGGGCTGATTCGCCTCCCCGATCGGGTTCCTCAGATGTTCGGAGATTGATCGTTTTCTCAGGTAGTCACGGATCCTGTTCCGGAAAATTGTCAGAACCCATGAACGAAAGTCATCGTCCGATTCCCGAAAACTGAACCGGTCGACCCGGTCAGCCACGGTCATCAGAACATCGTTCACAATCTCCTCCGCATCAGGTTTCCCGAGACGGTAGACTCCGGTCGCTTCATGAATCAACCTGGACTGATACGCTTCGGCAAGATCCTGATAGCCGCGCCTTGAACCTTCTCTCAGTTCCCTGACTATGTCACGATTCGAGACCGCTGTCCTCTTTCTGTTCCTCATGCCAAGGAAGATCTGAGGGAGGTCCTTGTAGGAGGAAGGGTCTTTCTACGTTGTGACATAGAGCGTCCCTGTATGCACTTTCTCTCCCAAAACTTTCAGGGAGAGGTGCAGTTCCATAAGGTGATGGATATGGTGTTCCAGCACGAAGGCGGAAAACCGCCAGACCGGGATTTCGCCCTTTTGCGGTGTGGTGATGGTCTTCGCCTGAAACGCCTCATCTCCCAGCTTCAACAGGTTCCCTTTGAAAAGTCCGGTCGCTCTCCCGAGGGTCCGGATCGATGCATCAGCATTGACTGAGACATGGCGGCGGTTCGAAACCATGATTTCTCGTAATGACGGGAGTCCACCCTCCTGCAACAGAACCCTTGCGTTGAACTGAATCGCAATCGGTATGTGGGCAATCAACTGCCCGAGGGTGAATGAACGCTCCGTGAGCTGCCAGCCGAGATGGTCTTCATCCACCAGCCGAATCATCGGCTCTGTCGGACCAACCACCTCATCGAACCATACCAGATAATCCTGGAGTGTCATTGTGGTATTCCTGAGTTTGTTGCAGAAGAGTGGAGCGGGATCGTGTGCCGCAGAAGATTGCGAATGATTTGATGGAATGCAAGGAAGGGAATAAAAATATTTGCGAAATAGTCGGACCGGTGCGTTTTTATCACATCCAGAGTGGTGATTGGTTGAGTCAGATCACAGACAACTCAAACCACCAGATCCGGGGGGTGAAAACAAGGCAGGACCTCCGTTCAATACCTTGAGTGATCCCTCGACCCCCAACCAGCGGAGAAAACCATGAAAAGATGCCTCGTCCCGTTGCTCACCCTGTTCTTCCTCGCGCCTGCCTTTGCTGACGACGAGCGATCAGCGACTGATTTGTGCGGGGGGGCAGGATCGACGCAGTTTGACTTCTGGCTCGGCGAATGGACCGCTACCTGGACCGATGCAAATGGGAATGAGGTGCAGGGGGCGAATTCCGTTACCCGCGTGCTGAACGGCTGCGTTGTTTATGAGTCGTTCAAGGCACCAAGCCTCGGATTCGAAGGCTGGAGTGTTTCGGTCTTTGACTCAGCCTCCGGATCCTGGAAGCAGACCTGGGTCGACAACTCCGGCGGGTACCTGGATTTCAACGGTTCGTTCATGGATGGCATGATGGATTTCCGGCGGGAGGCCTTCAACAACGGCACCCGCTTCCTCCAGCGCATGTTGTGGCACAACATCGAAAGTGATGAATTCGACTGGAACTGGGAACGCTCGGATGACGGAGGCTCCACCTGGACCCCTCTCTGGCAGATTCATTACAGCAGAACCCGATAGCACTTGCAATCCTGACCGTCAGAGATGATCTTATAGAGAACCAGGAGGCTCCCCCATGAAACTGTTCTCACCGGAAAGATTCCGCTCAGCGCCGGATCTGCTGAGGGTCGTTGTCTCCGGTATCCTTATCGCTCACGGAGCAGCGCGCATCTACTACAGGACGGTGGATGAGTTCGGCGTCTTCCTCGATTCCTCCCATTTCCCGGCCGGCCCGCTGCTCGCCTGGGCGGTGACTCTGGTCGAAGTGATCGGAGGTTGCTCACTTCTGCTTGGGATTTTTCGCCGGCCTCTCTCCCTTTACTTCATCGCACAGCTTCTGCTCGGAATCGGCCTCGTCCATGCCCAGTACGGCTTTTTTGTTGTCGGTCACGGACGAAACGGAATCGAATACAGTCTGCTCCTGATCGCTTCCCTGATTGTCATCGCTCGCAGTAAAGGGAACTGACCTCCCCCTTGTACAGCGTCCCGTTTCTTCTTATGTTCGGAAGACCAATCCGCGTACCTGTACCTTCAAACCCGGGGCACCAATCATGACTCCACGGACACTGATTTCCTTTCTCGTGTTTTCCCTCATCACTGCGTTCAACCCCGCCCTGGCAGACGGCGAGAAAGAAGTGAAATGGGATGTTTCCGCCCCGCCGGGACCAACCCATGAAATCGCGTTCCAGACTGACGAAGGAACCTGGATGTCCCTCGATGTCAGCCCCGACGGCAACACAATCGTCTTCGACATGCTGGGTGATATTTATTCGATGCCGGTTCAGGGTGGCCAGGCAACCCTCCTTCTTGGCGGGATGGCATATGAGGGACAGCCGAGATACTCTCCGGACGGAAAGCGGATTGCGTTTACGAGTGATCGCGACGGGTGTGATAACATATGGACAATGGACCCTGATGGTACCGATCTGAGAGCAGTGACGAAGGAAAAAGAAAGGCAGACCAGCAACGCGATATGGACACCTGATGGAGAGTACATCATTGCACGGAAGCATTACAGGAATACCCGGTCCCTCGGCGCCGGCGAGATGTGGATGTATCACACGAGCGGAGGCGGCGGAGGCGTTCAGCTGACAAAAAGGAGAAACTGGCAACAGAACGCGTCCGACCCGGCACTGTCACCTGACGGCCGCTATCTGTACTACGACGAGGATGTCAGCCCCGGAGGCGGATACCAGTACAACCGTGACCCGTACGGTACGATTTACGTTGTCCAGCGGCTCGATCGCGAAACAGGAAAAAGCAGAACCGAGGTATCGGGAAACGGCGGCGCCGTGGCACCCCGGGTTTCTCCGGACGGAAAGCTTCTCTCCTTCATCCGGCGCGTACGCCTGGAATCGGTCCTCTACCTGCGTAACCTCGAAACCGGTGAGGAGTGGCCGTTGAACAGAGGACTGAGCAAGGATGCACAGGAGACCTGGGCGATTTTCGGGCTTTATCCCGCTTATGCATGGACACCGGACGGCAAGGGAATCGTTCTCTGGGCAAAGGGAAAGCTCCACAGGGTTGCAGTCAGCTCCGGCCAGGTGACGGAGATTCCGTTCACAGCCGATGTCCGGCAAACACTGACGGAGGCGGTCCGTTTCGAACAGAACCCGTCCCCCGAGGAGTTCGACGTCAGAACGCTGCGATGGGTGAACACCTCTCCAGACGGGAACAAGGTTCTGTACAGTGCTCTCGGGCACCTCTGGTTGAAGTCACTTCCTGACGGGACCCCCCGACGTGTCACAACCGACAAGCGCTTCGAATACTACCCATCCTTCTCTCCCGACGGCCGCTGGATCGTGTACGCCGGTTGGGATGATGATGAAAAAGGAGGGATCTACAAGGTCCGGACCTCGGGGGGAAGCGGCGAGAAACTGACAACGGTGAAAGGAACCTTTTCTCAGCCAGCCGTTTCGCGTGATGGAAAGCAGATCGTGTTCGTTAAACATTCGGGAGACATGCTGAGAGGAAGAGCGTTCGGAGAAAAGCCGGGAGTGTACACGATGCCGGCGGGCGGAGGTGAAGCAAACTTCATCACTGACGATGGAGAGGCCCCCAGATTCAACCGGGAAGGTTCCAGAATATTCCTGACGACCTATGAAGGCGAGAAGGTGGTACTTGTAAGCGTTGACCTTCACGGAGGAGAGCGGAGAGTCCACCTTACGTCGGAGAATGCCCAGGAATATGTCCCCTCTCCGGACGAACGGTGGGTTTTCTTCACGGAACGGTATAATTCCTATGTCGCGACATTGCCCATGAGCGGGCAGGCAGTGCAGATCGGGCCCGGCACATCTGATTTTCCGGTAAAGCGGGTTACCCGGGACGCCGGGACCTCCCTGCACTGGTCACCCGACAGCAAAACAGTCTACTGGTCCCTCGGCCCCGAACTGTATTCACGGCGGCTCGACAGTCTTTTCACATTTGTAGAAGGAGCTCCCGACAGCCTCTCTGACACACCGGATACGACCGGGATAATGATTGGTTTCCGTGAGAAGACGGACCGTCCGGACGGATTGCTGGCGATCACCGGTGCCACGATTGTGACAATGAAGGGAAACGAGGTGTTGCAGAATGCAACGATCGTGATCGAACGGAACCGGATCAAGGCGATAGGTACGTCCGCAGCGGTGACGATCCCGAACGGAGCAAAGACCATCGATGCGTCCGGAAAATTCATCATCCCCGGCATGATCGATGTCCATGCACACGGACCTTCAGGGAGTGCGGGGATGAGTCTTCAGCAGAACTGGGCCTACTATGCGAACCTGGCGTTCGGGGTCACGACGGAACATGACCCGTCGAGCGATACCGAAACATTTTTCCAGAGTTCGGAACTCCAGAAAGCAGGACTGATCGTCGCCCCGCGCCTCTTCTCCACTGGAACCATTCTCTACGGCGGTGAAGGAAGCTTCAAGGCTGTGATCAACAGCCTGGACGATGCGAAATCGCACCTCCGTCGCCTCAAAGCGGTCGGTGCATTTTCCGTCAAGAGTTACAATCAGCCGCGGCGCGATCAGCGCCAGCAGGTGATCAAGGCGGCGCGCGATCTCGAAATGATGGTCTACCCGGAGGGAGGATCAACTTTCTACTGGAACATGAATCAGATCCTCGACGGTCATACAGGAATCGAACACTCCCTTTCGGTCGCTCCGATCTACAAGGATGTCGTCACGCTCTTCTCACAGAGCGGCTCCGGTTACACACCAACTCTCGTCGTGAGCTACGGCGGATTGATGGGCGAACATTACTGGTATATGCACACGAACGTCTGGGAGAACGAGCGGCTCGTGACCTATGTTCCCCGCCCCATGGTCGATGCACAATCACGCCGCCGGATGATGGTGGCTGATGATGACTGGAACCATATCGACAATTCCCGCGGCGTGAACGCGATTCTCCAGGCGGGCGGGAAAGCACAGCTCGGCGCTCACGGTCAAATGCAGGGACTCGGCGCTCACTGGGAGCTCTGGAGCCTCGTCCAGGGAGGAATGACGCCGTTCGACGCACTCCGGTGTGCGACGATCAACGGAGCTTACTACATTGGCATGGATAAGGACCTCGGCTCGCTGGAACCGGGAAAACTGGCGGACCTTGTGATCATGGAAAAAAACCCGCTGGAGAATATCCGGAACAGCGACTCGATCACCCATGTCATGCTGAACGGACGCCTGTATGATGCTGCAACAATGAATGAGGCAGGGAATCACCCGCGGAAGCGTGCGCAGTTCTACTGGGAAGGTGGCCATGATCCGGGCGCCACGACGCTCGAGACCATTCATGGAACCGTCGTTCCGGGTTGTTCCTGCGACCAGTGAGGAGGAGCACAATGAAACTGATCCTGAGTCTTCTTTTCATGTCGATGGTCCTTGCGAACCCGGCTCGGGCGCAGAATGATGAGCCGGCCACGGCCGTAGCGACGTTTGCAGGCGGATGCTTCTGGTGCATGGAACCCCCGTTCGACAAGCTCGATGGGGTCATCAGCACAACCTCGGGATACTCGGGGGGAAAAGAGAAGAATCCGACCTACGAGGACGTATCTTACGGAAAGACCGGTCATGCCGAGTCGATCCAGATTGTCTACGATCCGAAGCAGATAACGTACGAACAACTTCTCTGGGTCTACTGGCACAATACCGATCCGACCACAGGGGACAGGCAGTTCTGTGACCGGGGAAAACAGTACCGGCCGGTCATCTTCTTTCACGACACAGTCCAGAGGGACCTGGCTTGGGACACAAGGAAGATCATCGAGAAACAGGAGCGGTTTAAAGGGAAGATCGTCACCCAGATCGTCCCGTTTACAGCGTTCTACCCTGCCGAAGATTATCACCAGGACTTCTACAAGAAGAATCCA
>JAOUDE010000345.1 GCA_029859455.1 Ignavibacteria bacterium
GGGAGGAACCCTTCCGACCCGGGAGGCCGGGAAACATATGCCGCCGCACCTCCTGACGCGCCCCATTGAACAAACAGGTAGAACTCGATTCCAATCCAGATACAGAGAAGAGCAAATGATCCCTGGATCCAGGACCGCAGAAACTCATGGTCATCACGGAGTCTCATGAACAGACGGCCTGGTCCCGACCCCACCTTGCTGTAGTCGGTACGGCGACGCCTCTGCCCGGCGGAGAGCTTTTTCACAGGAGATGGCCTGACGGGAGCGGCCGGGGCTGTCATCACCCGATCGCGGGCTGACCCCCGGTGCAGCGAGCTTGACTGAATATTCTTAGATCTCACAATCGTGGGTGGTTTGGTTCTCAATTTCCGGAACAGGGCGGGATCAGATCTGAATAAAACCCTGTATTTGCAGTCCTCTTATGAGCTTTCGAGTCCTTCTGCATATAAGAGGCCAACAACTGTGCCAGTTTTCGGAGTCTTTTGTCTTAAATACCCGAAGGCGGAGAATCGAATTTGTCAAACCCTGGTTTATGCATCTCTCCGCTCAGCTGGCCGATATTTCTGCTCACCAGCATACGGTAGATCCCATCTCTCAGCCCTGCCCATTTCTCGTGGAGGGCGCACGGATTCCTGTCCGAACACTCATGGAAGCCAAGGACACAACTCTGCGTGAAACCGATTCCGTCGATCGCTTCGATAATATGAAACAAGGTGATGTCGCTCGCCGGCATGCCAAGAGCGAAGCCGCCCTGAGGGCCTTTATGTGAAACAAGCAACCCCTTGTGAGATAAATCCTGGAGGATCTTCGCGAGAAAGTGAAACGGGATATCCAGAGCTGTAGTCAGTTCCCTGATCGACGTCATCGCGTCATGAGGCTGGCAGGCGACATAAAGGACCGCCTGGAGGGCATACTCACATCTTCTGCTGAACAGAAGGCTCATCAGAACCCCGACCCTGTGTCCCTTATTCCCGGGTTCGCGGTCACGGGATCTGCCGGTATGTGCTCAGGGCCTTCATATAGTTGGCCCGCTCAAACGCAGCCGGGTCCGCCACAGACTTCTGGCTCATGCTCCCCTTCATCTGTTCAACCGAGGTGTACTCATGCTCGATCATCCAGCGATCGAGATCCGCAATCACTTTCGCAATCTGTTCTGGTCCGTTCTTCAGCAGTGAAGAACACATCATCGTGACATCGGCTCCGGCCATCAGCATCTTGATCACATCCTCGGCCATATGAATGCCGCTGGTTGCGGCGAGACTTCCTTTGATCCGTCCATGGAGGATGGCAATCCACCGGAGAGGCAGGCGCATCGCCATCGGCGTGCTCAGGATGACACGCGGAACGACCTCGAGTGATTCGATATCGATGTCCGGCTGATAAAATCTGTTGAAAAGAACCAGTCCATCGGCCCCGGCAAGATCGAGGCGGGCGGCAAAATGCGCGAACGAACTGAAGTAGGGACTGAGTTTCATCGCGACAGGAATCGACACCGTCCGCTTGACCTCATGAAGCACTTCGAGATACCGGTCTTCGACTTCACCGGCGGGGAGATGGGGATCAGTCGGAAGGTAATAGACATTCAATTCCAGCGCATCAGCCCCGGCTTCCTGGATCTTCCTCGCGAAAGAAATCCATCCTCCGGATGTGATGCCGTTGAGGCTCCCGATCACGGGTATGCTGAGTGTTTCCTTCGCCTTTCGGACAAGATTCACATATTCCTCCGGGCCGACATTGTACTCATCCGCTTCCGGAAAGTATGTGAGAGACTCGGCAAACGATTCGGTGCCGTACGACAAATAGTGATCCAGCTCCGCCGCATCGTGTGCAATCTGCTCTTCAAACAGTGAATACATGACGATGGCCGAAGCGCCCGCATCTTCCATCCGTTTCATGTTTTCCAGAGAGTACGAAAGCGGACTGGCCGAGGGAACGATCGGATTCTTGAGAGACAGTCCCAGATATGATGTTCGAAGATCCATCGCTAAACTCCTTTGTTCTGTTCCGGTACCGGCTGTTTCCCCGGTGAAGGTTCTTCCTGTCGCCGTTCATGCCCTCCATCCACCGCCATTCCTTCGTAGTGCTTCCATCGTTTCCGGACATCTTCCTCGGCGAGTGCCATCAGCTGCTTCGCGCCAACCGGATCGATCTTCGTCAGCATCTTGTACCGGGCTTCCCGGTAGGCGTAATCCTCAAACCGGATTTTTGGTGTTTTTGAGTCGAGGACGAACGGATTCCGTCCGTTCCCGGTATGGGCCGGATTGTAGCGGTACAGGGGCCAGTGTCCGCTCTCCACAGCAGCTTTCTGGTTCCCCATCCCCTTCGTCATGTTGATTCCGTGGGCGATACAGTGGCTGTACGCAATGATGAGGGAAGGTCCATCATACGCCTCTGCTTCAAGAAGGGCCCGGACGGTGTGTGTATCGTTATGTCCCATCGCGATCTGTGCCACATAGACCCCCTCGTACGTCATGGCAATCAGGCCGAGGTCTTTCTTCGCAAGCGGTTTCCCACCTGCGGCAAATTTTGCGACTGCGGACCGCGGTGTCGATTTCGACATCTGACCGCCGGTATTCGAGTATACTTCTGTATCGAGAACGAGGATATTGACGTTCCGGCCCGATGCGAGAACATGGTCCAGGCCGCCGAAGCCGATATCGTAGGCCCAGCCGTCCCCTCCTACGATCCAGACGCTGTGGCGAACGAGTGTACTGGCCAGCGCCATCAGCTCCTTGGCCTCGGGGCCCTCCAGGGGCGCCAGCGCCTCCCGCAGCAGTCCGACGCGCCCTCGCTGGTCGGCGATGCCGCGGTCGCTGGTCTGGTCCGCCTGAAGCAGGGCCGTGACGAGCGCATCACCCACCGCCGGCGCGAGGTCGACCAGAAGCTGCACGGCGCGCAGCCGTTGCTGGTCGAGTGCCAGCCGCATCCCCAGGCCGAATTCCGCGTTGTCCTCGAAGAGCGAGTTGGCCCACGCCGGTCCCCGCCCGGCCTGGTTGATGGCCCAGGGGGTTGTCGGGAGGTTGCCGC
>JAOUDE010000346.1 GCA_029859455.1 Ignavibacteria bacterium
TGCCGTAATGGTGGTCGGATACTCCGCGATAAATATCTTCCGCTTCTCCATTTCATCCGGGGAGTGGCTCTCCGCCAGCGATTCAGCCTGATTGCTGTGGATCGCCCCATCCTCCCGTTCCGGCGTCCAGGAATCGTCGCCGACGATCAGGATCCTCAGCTTCCATGGATCATTGGCTGACTGCTCGTCATACGCGATCAGTTTGTCGACCAGAAATTCTGCTTCGGCGGGCGTTCTCGGGTTCAGGCGCCCCGTGACAATTGAAGGCGAGCTGCTCGTCTCGGAGAATTTGACAAAAAAGTCATCACTCGCATAGCTGCTCAGGTCATGCCGGGACTCAAGGCTCTGCCAGGTGGGAACAAAACTCGATTTGAATCCGAAGCGTGCCTTGTAATCGAACGAACCCTGTCCGAAAAACAGAACGAACGACGGAGGTGTGGTCCAGTTGTCGAGGGCATATTTCAGGAAATCCCGGGTCGCGGTCACATCGGGCAGACCGCCGCTGAACTCATTGTAGATCTGTTCGACCTCGACCACAAGGGTCCGAAGATCGCCGTGCTCGGGCTGCTCCCGTAATCCGGCCAGCCGGTTCGCAGCCGATCGGTACTCCGGACTTGTTACGATGATGAAATCATATCCCCCGGTAATCCCCCGGAGGTCCTGGTTACTGACCGGCGTCATCGGTGAGGGGACGAGATACGCACCGGCTGCAACCGCGCAGTACTCGCGTACGGTTCCGGAATCCGCCGCAGCCCGGAAGGTATAGGAACCGGTGGCCCCGGAGATGAGGCGGACATCTGTTCCATCGGTGACGTCGAAGAGAAGCGGCTGGGCCGTGAACCCGTTCAGATTATACTCGATGATCGCTGTCGTATCGGGAGAACGAAACC
The DNA here is from genome assembly GCA_029859455.1 of Ignavibacteria bacterium. Taxonomy (GTDB): domain Bacteria; phylum Bacteroidota; class Ignavibacteria; order UBA10030; family UBA6906; genus JAOUDE01. Next base: position 891 of record JAOUDE010000346.1, read on the forward strand.
TGAGGTAGTTCCCGGTCGCCGTGAACGACCGCGGGTATTGAATCTCCATCCAGCTCAGCCAGCCGGAGCCGGCCGGATCAATCGTGGCATACCGGAACGAGACCTGGCTGGTTGTCCCGGTGATCGGTGCCTCCGATTCCATGATGAATGTCTTCTCGAGGGCGATCTGAAACTCGTTGCCGTTGGGAATTGCCAGAAGGCCTTCTGAACCGATTGTTATACCGCTTTCCGTCACTGTCAACGTGGCGCCGACACCGACGGTCCGATACACAAATGATACCCGGTAACTCCTCGGAAGTCCTGGCACGAGGCCCGGGAGCGACCTCGTGTACGTCAGCGTCGAGTTCGGATTGATCAACGGCCCGTACCAGTCCTTCCCGGAACCAAGGATGTTCAACGTATCCTCATCCACGGCAGAGAGTCCGGTAAAAAAGGTCGGGACAAGATCGGGTGGATCGGTGAGAGAAGTCTCCTGTGTCATTCGTTTCCCGGTCGCGCCTCCGAACGTCAACCAGTAGTAGTTCGTCTCAGTGTAGAAATGGTTGGTGTGGTCGAACCGTTTTGTGATCGGATTGTAATTCCATGACCGTGTCGGCCTTCCGTAGAAGATGACGAAGTCGTCCTCCTGGAAGATGCCGTCTGACTCTCCCTGTACGAAGACCGCATTTTCCACCAGATCAACCGGCCTGGCAGCTCCAACAAACTCCGGAACGACGCCACCACCGTTGCCATAGATTTTGATCGTGCGCGGATCGATCCCTGCCCTGTCAATTCCCGCCGCCTGAAGAAACAATGCATCAATAATATAGACTCCCTCCCGGGTGACCGGAATACGATACCATGGACCGTTCGCGAGCACACTCGGTTTACCGGATCGGCGGCCACCAGGTACGCTCCCGAACTGCCATGACCGGGCAACCTCCCTGTTCAGGAGGAGATTGCCGAACAGCTCGGCGTCGTTGGTTGAAATCCTGGCCCCTGCAGGGCGGGAAAAGACGACTTCGACCAGGATCCGGGTATACTTTCGGGCAGTCCTGCGGGCCGCGTCGTAGAGGACCGGGGTGATACGAACCGAACCGATGAACATGCTGCGCACGCGTCCCACCTGCGCGAGCACAGCAACGTTCTCCGGTTGAAACCCTGAAACTGCATAGCGGTCCCGGTCAATCATGTACGATCCGGTCGCCGGGACTCCCTCCATCTCCCTCAATGAGGGAACCGGCGCGATTATCACATTCTGGATCTCCTCGTATTCCGCGTCGAGGATCTGTATCGCATGGCCGGTTTCAGAGGGAAATGCAGCGGTGAAGAGGGAGAATCCGAGGTCAGGGTGACCCGTCCGGGACGGGTCCGCGGACCGCACGGAACCGTCGAAGTCATAGCGCGTGAACTCTGTACTCCCCTCGCGAATCAGCTCCGGATCGTGATAGCGTGGAGTGTACTCGAAGACAAGCGACTGCTGATCTGAACGGATGATACGGACCTGATCGTCACCCGGTCCTGCAAACGCCGGATTCAGGAGAGCAACAAGAAAGAGACAGGTGAGGAACGCGGGAAAGGCGACTGCGCGCGGGGGGACGGCTCCCCTCAGGAACGAAAGAACCGAACGAGTGTGAAATCGTCCGGCACCATAAAAAAAGGAGTTCACGGCGCGCATTAGAAACTACTCATGTTCGCTTAAGGTTTTCTCCAATCAAGACCAACACTCCACGAGAGAGATTCGAAACTTCCTCTCAACCTTTATCGAACAGCTTCTATAGGCACGAACTCCAGACAGATAAATTGATAAATGTTCTGTAATATAGAAATTGGTTTCACGAATGTCAAGAAACCGCAGGACCGATGTGTTGGTTCTCAGCCGGGTTTTCCAGGCTGGTTGATTGTGAACACCAAATGTATTAGATTTCTCCGTCTTTTCAACACTTTTTTTGGCTGGACCGATCAATTTTACATCCCATCTCCCCAATGTACCCTCTACGCCCGGAGGATCACTTCGGGGAGGAAGTCCGTTCCCGGGCTCCCTCACTCCCATTGAATCTGTTGGTTTGGAGCGTCGACTGGAGCGATAGGAATCGGTGAGTGGAGGACGGATCGGCGTGTT
>JAOUDE010000347.1 GCA_029859455.1 Ignavibacteria bacterium
AAGCGGATTTGGGAGAAGTGGCTGGCCGAGTCGTATGAGATAACGTGCGGGGCAGGCCGGAAGGCAAAGAAGGCGAAATGAACCAAGCCCGCGAACCCTGTCGCGACAAGGAACCGCGTATGGCAAGATCAATTCATGTTCGGGCGCTGAGTCCTGGGTGAGATGCTTGTCTTTTTCCCTTGACATCAGCCTTCGCCTACTGTATATTATCCGCAGATTTTTTTGTAGTAGGAATCATCCTCAATTCTCCCGCCCTGTACTTCTCTCAGCAGAGGTTCCCATGGCGCGGTCGATCATTCTGGTTCTTCTTCTCACTCCAATTCCTCGCCCGGCATTAGGTCAGGAACCGTTCTGGCAACTTTCAACAGGGACAGCGGGCCGGTATTTCACCGATCTCGCTCTTGCACCCTCTAATCCTGATACCATCTATGCTCCGGCGGCTGATGCATTACTCCTGAGTACTGACGGGGGGGTGTCCTGGGATAGTGTCGCCGGGGGGCTCTGCTGCGGTGTCATCGCTGTTGATGGGAGCGATCCTACGGTCATGTTCCTGAATGAGACCGGTGTTCCCTTCGACGGCAACGCAGTCTGGATCAGTACTGATCATGGCAGCTTCTGGACAGAGTTGCGGCACGGGTTCTGCGTCGAGAAGCAGGGATGTGCCGCTCCGCTTCTTCTGCATGGTCCATCAGGTGCGCCCGGCCTCTATGCATCGATCAACCCGTACTTCCTGCTGCGGACTGCCAGTAGAGGAGAGGTCTGGGATACGCTGAACACTCCGGAACGGAACGGGCTCTGGTCGGTTGCCCCTTCACACCAGGAGTCGGCGGTCATGTATGCAGCCTACGCGGATACGTCGACCGTGTTTCGGTCCGATGACGGAGGGATGACATGGGACGAGCGCCCGCTCCCGGTTGCGGTCGAAACCGCGGTTCATCTGGCTGTCGATCCGTCCGACGAGAACACGGTCTATGCGGCGCTTGAAGAGGTGGGTATCTACAAGACGACCAATGGTGGTCTTACCTGGGAGGAAAGGAACAGCGGTCTGACTCAGGACCAGCTTGATATCAAGACCATTCTGGTGAATCCGCATCAACCGCTTGAGATCTTCGCAGGGCTGGGGGATGATGATCCTTTCGACGGACTGAGCGATCTCCTCGTGGTCAGCGTCGACGGGGGAGAGTCATGGTCCAGCCTGAGTTCCGGGCTACCGGTGTCGGGACATATTCCGCGCCTTGCCGTCGACCCGAGATCATTCCGGATCTTCGCCGTGGTGGTTTCACCACCCGATTCATTCGAGCAATCAGGGGTCTATGCGGCAGGCATCGTTACAACAGCCTCAAGGGGTTCCACCGAACTTCCCCGGTCGCCACGGTTGTACCAGAACTTTCCCAACCCGTTCAATCCTGCCACCACGATAACGTTCGACCTCCCTTTCCGTAGCCAGGTCTTGCTGATGGTGCATGACATCCTCGGCCGCCGGGTTTCGGTTCTTGCCGAAGGGATCCAGGAAGCAGGCCGTCACTCCTTCCGCTGGCGAGGTGATGGAATGCCGAGCGGGGTTTATTTCTATACGTTGACCGTCGGAGGCCGCCCGATCACCCGCACATTCACACTGATGAAATGAAAGGAGTTTCAATAGACCGATCGCCGCCGCCCTGAAACCTGCCGGGCTTTTCCTGCCCCGCATCACCCCCTGCCGTTTTCTATCACCTTCATTCTCTGGAGTCAACAATGAGGAAACGAATCTTGTACTCCCGCCTCATTGTGCTGTTAAGCCTTCTGTTCCCTGCGGGACTCTCTGCGCAGCAGTACTATACCCGGACAGCCGGAAACGCCATCGGCGATCAGATTTCCCCGATTATCGGCAATGAATCGGTCTCCGGTGCGCAGGATATCCGGATCTTTCCTTCGTCCAACCATCAGACGGAGATTTCGATTGCGGTCAACTGGTGCTACGATATCAATATGCTGATCGGTGCGAACGCGGTCGGAGCGCCCGGGTATTCCCAGGGATACTACTACTCTGAAGACTGCGGGGTGACATGGTCCGGAGCAGACCAGCTTCCCGGTATCGACTATTATACCTCCGATCCGGCTGTCGCGTTTGACGCATACAACCTTGGCAACTTCAACGGGTACTCGAACGGGTTCTTCAACTACCTCGAGTTCGGAGGATTCACCTACGACCTCAAGGTGAACAAGACCACGGACGGCGGAAGAAGCTGGCTTCCCGCCGTATCGGTCCCATCGGCAGGTGACCCGGACAAGAACCATCTGACCTCAGATCCCACCACAGGACCATTCGCAAACAATCTCTATGTCGGTTTCACCGATTTCAGTTTTTTCCCCGGGAGTCCGGTGCGGGTCTCCCGGTCGACCAACCTCGGGAGTTCGTTTTCCACACCGGTCAACATCAGTCTGGGGGCGACGAGTCTTTTCGCACAGGGAGTCAACCTGCACGTCGGGCCAGGAGGTGAGGTCTACGCCGTCTGGGCTGTCTATGATGACTGGAACGATTTCGATCCGAATGTCTGGGATGAAGAGGCGATCGGGTTTGCACGGTCTCTCAACGGTGGGGCCACCTGGGAAGCCCCGAGGCGGATTCGCGAAATAGACGGAATCCGGAACCGGTGGACACATAAGAATTCGACCGGGGAGATCATCAGAGTGAACAGTTTCCCGGTGATTGCCGTTGACCGGAGCGGAGGGCCGCATACCGGTACGATTTATCTCGTCTGGGCCAATAAAGGACAGGGTTCGGACAAATCTGACATTCACCTCAGCCGGTCCACGGACGGTGGTTCCACCTGGACCTCACCGATCAGAGTGAACGATGACAATACCAGCAATGATCAGTGGATGCCATGGATCACGGTCAGCCCCTTCGGCCGTGTCACGATTGTCTTCTACGACAGCCGGGATGACCTGATCCCTCCCGTGAATCAGGCGACCGAGACCTGGATCGCAGAATCGGTTGATGGAGGGG
>JAOUDE010000348.1 GCA_029859455.1 Ignavibacteria bacterium
TACAGCAACGGTTTCCGTACAAGGACAGGCAATCCGCAGTGATGTTAACTTCCTTCTGATAGTTGTTATGGGTGAACAGGACACGAATTTCTTCATGGACAACATTGTCCTCATCGGAGTTGTCGGCCTCGCCTTTTTCTGGTACCTGCTGATGCTGATCCGGAAGCGATCCCGCAAGGGTTTTCTTCACGATCAGAAGAAGTAGGGCCTGTCCCTCCACCGTTATCCCGTGTATCGATCCAGGATTCCGAACGCGCCAGGAAGCAATGAAAGGTAAACTGATGAAGTTCCTGAATCTGCTTCTGTCCGGCATGGTGCTCCTGTTTCTCTTCCTCCACGCCGAATCGGACGCCCAGCCTGTCGAAAAACAGCACACCCGCATTGAGCTTCTTGCCAATGCCAGCTCTGTTGCTCCCGGCAGCACGTTTCTCATCGGCCTCAGGATGACGATGGATCCCGGGTGGCATACGTACTGGAAAAACGCAGGGGAGGCGGGTCTCCCGCCGACGATTCAATGGACACTTCCTGAGGGTGTTACGCCGGGTGAGATCCTCTGGCCTGCCCCGCACAAGTACACCGAAGGCGGAGAGGTGATCACTTACGGGTATGAGAAAGAGAATATGCTCCTGATCCCGATGGAAGTTGCATCGACTCTTCCATCCGCCCAGGTGGTCATTCGTGCAGATGTTGATTGGCTTGAATGTGAGCTGGTCTGCATCCCGGGGAGCGCAACGGCCGAACTGGTCCTGCCGGTCTCACGGGAGGCAGGGGTTCCGGCAAACGTGACGTTGTTTCAACAGTACCAGGCTGCCATTCCCCCCGGTTACGAGCCGGGAGGGGAGCTCCGGATCAGCTCAGGTTTTGACCGGGATGGTCTGGTTCTGACCGTCAGACCCGGACGTCTCGCGTCTCTCACCGATGTTGATTTCTTTCCAGAGGCGTTTGATGAGTTGTTGGTGGGACGGACCGCCGTTTCGAACACAGATGAGGGAGTTGTCGTCAGGGTTCCGATCAGCCTCCACGAGAAAGGGAAGGTTCCACCGTCGTTCAAAGGGCTGGTCGTCTATGGTACCTCCGGAGGGAAGCACAACGCTGTCTCGATCGATATTCCGATTCCGCCCGAAGCGGCATCCGGATTGAAAGCTCCGGGTGATAAAGATGATTCGGGCGTCGGACTCCTTGACCGGGAATTCATCATTGGTGATCCGGGTGCAACAGACCAGCCATTGCTTCTCTATCTCTTCTTTGCTCTGGTCGGTGGCATGCTGCTGAATATCATGCCATGTGTACTGCCGGTGATCGGACTGAAAGTGTTCGGTCTCGTCAGGATGGGCGGTGAGGACCCGCGACAGGTCAGAAAACTCGGGTGGTTTTTCTCTGCCGGGATTGTCGCATCCTTTCTTGTGCTTGCCATTCTGGTGATTGGGCTGAAAACTGCCGGGGAACAGATCGGCTGGGGGTTCCAGTTCCAGGAGCCGGCCTTTGTGGTGGTCATGAGTGCGGTTGTCATGGCGTTCGGACTCAGTCTCTTCGGCGTGTTTGAGATTCAGCTTCCTTCCGCGGCGACGGTCGGTGTCAGCGATCTGGTCAACAAGGCAGGCGGAAGGGGAGGAGGCGCGCTGGGTTCTTTCAGTGAAGGAGTCTTCGCAACGATCCTCGCGACTCCCTGCACGGCCCCCATCCTTGGAACAGCCCTTGGCTTTGCTTTTTCGCAACCACCTCTGATTATTCTCCTGATGTTTGTCACGGTCGCTGCAGGGATGGCGCTCCCATACCTTGTGCTGACGCTCCGGCCCTCCTGGATGAAGATCCTTCCGAAACCGGGCGAGTGGATGGTCACGGCGAAGCAATTCATGGGATTCCTGATGATGGCGACTCTGATCTGGTTGTTGTATATCCTCGGCAAACAGCTCGGCATGGAAGCAGTGATCTGGACCGTTGCGTTCCTGCTGACGGTCAGCCTCGCGTGCTGGATTATCGGGAGGTTCGCAACACTGACCGCCAGTCGATCCGGCTATGCTCTGGCATGGACCGCGGCGATTCTGGTGACAATCGGCGGCTGGTTCTGGTTTCAGCAGCCGGTCCTTGAGGCAAGAGATCTGCTCTCGAAGAATGTCGCGGCGGAAGGGATCCCCTGGGAACCGTTCTCGCTGGTTGTTCTGGATGATCACCTTGCCGCAGGCCGCCCGGTCTTCATTGATTTCACCGCTGAGTGGTGTCTGACCTGCAAAGTGAATGAGAAGACGGTGCTTGCGCAGGATGATGTGGTTGAGAAGTTCCGGTCGAGCGGGATCGTGAGCATCAAAGCGGACTGGACCAACCGGAATGCAGATATTACTCAGCTACTCGCGAAATTCGGACGATCCGGAGTACCGCTCTACGTTCTTTTTCCCGCCGGAAAACCGAATGAACCGATCATTCTCCCTGAGGTGATTACCGGCGGGATCGTCCTGGATGCGCTGGAGCAGGCGACAGGGAAGCAGTGATTCCCTGTCGGGGCGGGATACCGGTGACAGGAGAATCGTAGGTGTGACCGGATGGTCTTTTCGTCGTTCCCCCGATAATGTTTTTTCCATCACCGGAGCAGCAGCATCTTCTTCGTCACCGTCAGGTTTCCTGACTGCAGCCTGTAAAAATAGACCCCGCTGGAATACCCGGACGCATCCCAGCGTCTCGAATAGATTCCTGGCGTGAGCCGGTCGTCGATGACTGTTGCCACCTTGCGCCCAAGCTGATCATAGATGATGAGCGACACGTCGCTCGATTTCGTGAGTGCCAGTTCAAAAGTCGAACTCCCGTTGAACGGGTTCGGGTAATTCTGTAAGAGGAGAAACCGATCCGGGATATCATGTGATGTGCCGACTCCGGTTGTCAATCCGTACGTATACACACCATCCCCATCTGTTCCTCCGAAGATGGTCCCGTTCGTTCCCACCACCAGGCTGACAATCCTGAGGTCACCCAGCCCCCCGTCGGCTGGCTCC
>JAOUDE010000349.1 GCA_029859455.1 Ignavibacteria bacterium
GGAATGCCTGAAGAAGATCCGAAGCATCGTCGGAAAGATCGGGACCGGTCCCTCGGCCGGCTTCAACCGGACAAAGCCGGTTCTCCCGAAGTTCAAACCGGATGAGTTGTACAGCCTGCTCCCCGCCGATCGTGCGCGGCCTTATGATATGTATGAAGTTCTTGCGAGGATCCTGGACGGCAGCGAGCTGGACGAGTATAAGGCGGGGTTCGGGAAAACGATCATTACCGGACTCGGAAGAGTTGATGGCTGGGCGGTTGGTGTTGTGGCGAATCAGCGATCGGTCGTCAAAACAAAGAAGGGTGAAATGCAGGTCGGCGGTGTCATTTACAGCGAGAGTGCTGACAAGGCAGCCCGGTTCATTCTGAACTGCAACCAGAAGAAGATCCCCCTGGTGTTTTTCCAGGATGTAACCGGATTCATGGTCGGAAGCAGGGCGGAGCATGGCGGGATCATCAAGGATGGGGCAAAGATGGTGAACGCGGTCGCCAACAGTATCGTTCCGAAGTTTACATTCATCGTGGGGAACAGTTACGGGGCAGGGAACTATGCGATGTGCGGAAAGGGGTATGACCCCCGGATGATCTTTGCGTGGCCAACGGCTCAGATCGCAGTCATGGGCGGAAAACAGGCGAGCGAAACACTGCTCAGTATCAAACTCAATCAGCTGAAGAAGAGCGGCGGTGCGATTTCAAAGGAAAAACAGGAGGCGATGCTGAAGGAGATCCATGACCGGTATGATCGGGAAACCGGTCCGATGTTCGCCGCCTCCCGTTTGTGGGTGGACGGCATCATCGACCCGGTCGAAACACGGTCCATTATATCAACCGGTATTGCCATGGCCTCCTGCAACCCGGAGTTCCGTCCCTTCAATCCCGGAGTGATACAAACATGATCCCGCGCTGATGACCGGCCTCGTATGGGTTTCTCTTCTGGCAGGGGTACTGATCCTCCCCGGGGCTTCCGCCTCTTCGCAGGAACGGCATGAAGGGGGGCTGGCTGAAACCGGGAAGGAAATTGTGAGTTTCTACATCCCCTTTGTTTTCCCGAAGGTCTTTCAGGATGTGACGCGGCTGCGTGAGCTGGTGAGCGACGATGAGTTCCTCCAATATCGGCTCGATCATGGTGATTTGATGGCGGTGGACCGGATATTCGCCGAGTCGATGGATATTACCTGGGGGAATACGTATGAGACACTCCTGATATGCACGTTCGCGGTCATGGACCATCGGAATTTCGGGGTACGTCTTCCTGTTGTTGGAGCCCTCTTCTGGGTCCCCCTCAGTTCGGAATTTGAGGAGGAGTTTCAGGATCGGATCGCGAATCTGCCGCAACGAATCTATCCGGATACGCCGTTGACGGGAGCCGGGGACCGTGATAAATTGCAGCATTTCTTTGGATCGGCGTTTCTTGCATGTGTTTCGGAGTCCCGGGAAGGCGCTGAGCGGGTCGGCTCTATGGTGGAATATGGAGAGTCACAGTTCATTGTGGGAGGCCGGCATGATGACAGGGATCTTCGGGCCAACCAGCACGGCCGGTCGTTCGGGATGGCTCTGCTTGGAGGAGCTGACGTCGTGCCCTCAGATTTCCTGCAACTGTATACCGCAGGATCCGTTGACCGGGGAATAGCGGGTCCCGCAACAACTCTGTCCGGCACGTGTGGCTACGGAAATGCGATAAACCAGGAGTAGTGATGAAGACAATTCTTGTAGTGGATGATGACGGGGCTGTCCGGCAGAGTCTCAAGCGAACTCTGGAGTACCACAAGTACAAAGTGGTCACCGCGTCGAACGGACAGGAAGCGCTTGAAAGACACAAAGAGATGCGGTTCGACCTTACGATGCTGGACATCAAGATGCCCGGGATGGACGGGCTGACACTCTTCCAGCGACTGAAGGAAAGCCACCCGAATCTGGCTGTTGTCATGATTTCCGCTCACGGGTCGATCGACACGGCAGTTCAGGCCACCCGCCTCGGTGCCCTCGACTTTCTTCAGAAGCCGCTTGATCAGGAAGAGCTTCTCTTCCGCGTCCAAAAGGCGCTGGAGAACAGGCAGCTTGTGTCCGACTATCAAATGATGAAGGAGAAGGTCGAAGGGAAGGAGACGATTCTCGGGGAGAGCGACCGGATCAAGGAAGTTCTTGCGGCGATCGAGCAGGTAGCTCCCACCGAATCAAGTGTGCTGATCACCGGAGAGAATGGTGTGGGGAAGGAACTGGTTGCGAAGGCGATCCACCGACGGAGTAAACGAAGTCCACATCCTCTTATCGAGGTGAATTGCGCAGCGATCCCAAATGAGTTGATCGAGTCGGAGTTGTTCGGGCATGAAAAAGGATCGTTCACCGGAGCGACCGGCCAGCGGATCGGAAAATTCGAAGCTGCCGATGGGGGTACATTGTTCCTGGACGAAATCGGTGACATGTCCCTGAATGCACAGGCAAAAGTCCTTCGGGCGCTGGAAGAAAGGAAGGTCGAGCGGGTCGGCGGGAACAAGCAGATTGAAGTGACTGTCAGGGTGATCGCGGCCACAAATAAGAATCTCCCTGAATCGATCAAGCGGGGCGAGTTCAGGGAGGATCTGTACCATCGGTTGAACGTCATTCCGATTCATGTCCCCGCTCTCAGGGACCGGCGTGAGGATATACCGCTGCTGATTCATGCGTTCGTGGAGGAGATCTGTCAGAGAAACGGCATGCCGTTGAAGGAATTCGGGGAGAGGGTGGTGGAGGAAATGAAAGGGATGAACTGGAGCGGAAACGTGCGGGAGCTCCGCAATATGGTCGAACGCCTTGTCATTATGACTCCCGGGAACCGGATTGAATCAATCAGTACCGTCGGGGTTGAAGGGGGCAGTCAGAAGAGCGAGCTGGATGAAATCATCCGGCGCGGCGGGACATTCCAGGAGTTCAAGGATCGGGCGGAAGAAGCGTATATCAGAAGAAAACTGCATGACTGTGGCTGGAACATCAG
>JAOUDE010000040.1 GCA_029859455.1 Ignavibacteria bacterium
GAGCGCCTGCACTTTCTCCTGCGCCGCAACGAGATAGAGGGTGGAGATCTTGACCGACATCGCCACGTGCTGCTCCCTTCCGATCAGGTTCCAGTAGAACTGCCGTCCGACCTTCCACGGCGGCTCGAATCCTGAATAATCTTCCAGCGCCTGGCGATAGAGAAGAAAACTGCCCGCGACTGTTGCCTCCCACTCAGCCCGTTGAAGAACGCTCGCTCCCTGTTCCTCCAGATGAGCCAGAAAGTCATTCTTCATGCCTGAGATGATCTGCTGCGCGGTTGTCGTCCCCGTGGATCGCTCGATCGCCATAACAGCACCGAACATCAGTCCCACGATGATATCTCCACGGTACTGGCTGTGCAGCGTCTCCTGCTGAAGGTCCAGGCTGTCCAGGAGTGAAACAAAGGAGAGATCACCATTCCTTTCCATCTCGGATCGGAGAAGTTCATAGACCATGGAACCGATCGTTTCGGGGTGAAGGTGCTTCCTGAACAGTTTCATTGCTCCAGACAGAGTTTCCCGGCAAAATGGAACCGGGGATGCCCCCGTTCGTTGATTGATTTAGAGCTCAAAAATCGATATTTTTTCTCTGGTTTACAAACTCTTTCATCACTTTTTTCGGTCCATCATGATCTCCTGCCCGGTCTGCGGAACCGGTAACCGGGAACTGGCCGTGACATGCGCTTCATGTCACGGTTTTCTTCAGTCGAAGACAGATGCGCTCGACCTCTTTTCGACTGTCTGGAACGTCATTGAAGGACCGGCCCGGGCGTTTCGTACCGTCGCACTCGCCACCCATAAGAATTTTGTTCTCTTTCTCGCTTCGCTGTTCGGCATGTCATGGCTCTTCACGGCGTTGTGGGTGACAGACTCCGGCGACCGGATACGCAGTCTGTTCGTGCTGATTCTCCTCGGGTTGATCGGCGGACCGCCGTCAGGGATCATACTTCTCATGACGGTAAGTGGGATCATTCTCTGGCTCGGGAGGAGACTTGGTGGAGAGGCGACGTTCCGGAATACGTTTGCCGTGATGGCATATGCAACTGTTCCTCTTTGTCTTTCGCTCCTGTTCGTTTTACCGGTCGAACTGGGAGTTTTCGGACATTCTCTGTTCGGAACGATGCCCCCGGCATCCGCTCTGAAGCCGATGATCTACACGATACTGGTCGGTATTCAGGGCGCGACCGTTCTCTGGTTCATCGCGTTGTCTGTCATAGCGGCGAGCGTTGTCCACGATCTCAGGCCCTGGAAAGGTGCCCTGCTGGCCGGGGCCGCCCTCATCCTGCTGATCGGGACTACGTTTCTTCCCGCGTTGATCTGATGCGGATTGACAGGTCGGCATTCGAGGAGATGGCGCGGGAGGCGTTTGAAAGTCTGCCGGACGTACTGATGCAGAAACTTGAAAACGTCGTTGTTGTCGTCGAGGAGCGTCCTTCACCGGAGACGTCACGCCGCTTCGGGAGGGGGGGTGGAATATTGCTCGGGTTGTATGAGGGTGTTCCCCTGACCTTCCGCGGCGCACATTACGGAAGTTATCCGGTCGCTCCTGACAAGATCTCGCTGTTCCGCCAGAACATCCTGCGGACCGTGAGGAGCGAGGAGGAAGTTCCCGAAAAGATCAGGGACGTCCTGATTCATGAAATCGCGCATCATTTCGGAATGGATGAAGACGAAATCCGTGATGCGGGCTACTAATCACAGAAGGTATCAATTCTATGCCACGTGCATTATTTTCAGTTTCATATACGGTTCGCCCTGAAAAACGCGAAGAGTATCTTGACTATGTTCGTCGCCTGAGAGGATTACTCAGGACCGATGACCGTCACTATGATGTCTTCGAGGTAAAGGGGAAGAAGAACCAGTTTTCGGAGATCCTCCTCACTCCTTCCGTGGAAGAGCTTGACACGTTCGAGGATTCAATGGATGACGCCGCACGGGGACTCCTGGGGAAGATTGAGGATTGTATGGAGAAGGGAACAACCCGTTACAGCACAATGCTGGAGCTGGAATAGCGGCATGGTCTCGCAACACAGCACCAGGACCACTGTGGATCCGATTGCCCAGTTGATGCAGGAGCACGATAATGCTCTGGTCCATCTCTCCGCTCTCAACAAGGCCACGGAAGCGCTCGCCTCGGGAGGTTTTTCGGAGGCCGAATTTGCAAAGGTTTCCACGGCGCTGGAGTTTATCGAGGAGGAAGTAAGCATCCACAACAAGAGCGAGGAGGATGCACTCTTTCCCGTGCTCGAACGGTATGTCGAGGGCCCGACCGCCCTGATGAGAGAGGAACACCGGCAGATGAAGAAACAGTTTGCCCTGTTCCGGAAGGCGGTCCACCGGGTAGAGAAGAGACCGGGTGACCAGGGTGCCGCGGAGGGTTTACTCAGTATTTCCAGGGTCATGGTGCAGATGTTCGTGAACCATATTCACAAGGAGAATCATATCCTGTTCCCTCTGGTCCAGAAATTTCTTACCAAAGACGCCCTCCGGGAAGTGGCGCGGCGGATGCTTCAGGAATGACGAACCTCACCTACGAGAATCTCCGGCAGCTGATTGACGCCGTGTTCAAGCCGGGAGCGGATGAAAGAAACATTTCACTCTTCACCGATGTTCCTTCCGTCCCGGAATCTGACAATCCCGGATGGCGGGACCGGAGGGCCATCATTGCGGAATGGTATGAATTGCTGAAGACGCATGGAGCGGACCTCCCGTTCCAGGCGATTCGCTTCTACGAGTATCCGGATGTTGGCAGCAACAACAATGATCTTCCGGAAGAGGTCTCTCATGTCGACGATTCAGGGAGCGATGAGAGCCTCTCCCTTGTTTCAGTCCTGGAGGGATCCTCGGTTGTCATCGCCATGACTGAATATTCAGCGACTGCTCCACTGAAGGTTCTCGGACGGCAGATCGGTTTCAGAGGAGCAACGATGCCGGGGTTCTCCCGCCGTATGATTCCCGCGCTCGGCCTCGATTATGAGAAGGTGAACGAGCGTGTCGTCAAGGTGAAACGACTGATGGACCAGTCAGACTCGATTACCGTCAGGTTTGATGCGGAGGGTGAGGAATTCAGGGTACGATTCGATACGAGATACAGAAACGGCCACGCCAGCGGTGGGTTGATGCGGGAACCGGGGATCGTGGGGAACCTCCCTTCCGGCGAAGCCTACATCGTACCTTATGAGGGAGAAAAGGAGGGAGAGAAGAGTGGCACGAAGGGGATTCTCCCGGTCCGTTTCGGAGACGAGATTGTCCTGTACGACATTTCCGAGAACCGTGCCCGCTCCATTCTCTCAAAAGGGGCAAAATCAGCCGCAGAAGCTTCATTGATCGCGGCCGAGCCCGCATACGGCAACATCGCAGAGGTGGGGATCGGCGTACTCGGTCAGTGGGGTGTCGAGGCTGTCGGAAGTACACTGCTGGATGAGAAACTCGGCCTCCATGTCGCATTCGGAAGAAGTGAGCATTTCGGAGGTATAACCGGCCCTTCCTCGTTCAGGGACCCGCGCAAAGTTGTTCATATTGACCGGGTGTATGTGCCGTCGGTCCAGCCGGGGATTACCCCGCTGGAAGTGACCTTCTGGTCGGAAGGGAAGGGGACCCTTGTAATGGAAAACGGCGCCCTGGTTGCTTGATGGAACTTTACCAACGAAGGATCTATCGGTTGAAAATAAAGAAGTTAACTCAAATCAGCGAACAACAGTTCGATGTCATCTGGGACGACGGGCACCGGGGTCCGGTCGACCTGAGAGTCCTGAGAGATTTCTGTCCATGTGCGGGCTGTAAGGGAGAAACTGTTCTTCTGAAGACATATGTACCGCCGCCGGCTGACAAGCAGACACCGGGGCGGTATAAACTCCTCTCGGTTGAGAAAGTCGGCGGTTACGCGATGAAGTTTGAATGGGGAGATGGTCATTCACTGGGGCTTTACACATGGGAACATCTGCGCTCGCTGTGCGGCTGTGGATGTCAGAGTTCCGAAAAAGGAGTATGACAATGAACGAATACGCACAAGGAACATGCCGGGTTCTGCTTCTGGCCGCTGCAGTAGTATTCACATCCTGTTCGGAGCCACAGGATCCGTTTGCGGACTACAAGCTCTATGGAGGGGATGTTGAACCCGGTCCTTCCATCACGGTTACGAACCTGGTGGAAGCAGCCTCAGAGCTTGAAGGAAAAAGCATCATTGTGGAGGGAATAGCAGGGTCAGTGTGTCAAAACAGGGGATGCTGGATGTACGTGACGGACGGTGACGCCACGGTCAGGATCACATTCAAGGACTATGCATTCTTCGTTCCGATCGGATCCGAAGGAAAAAAGGTCAGGGTGGAAGGAATAGTACAGCGGAAAATAGTTTCAAAGGAAACGCTCCAACACTGGGAGGAGGAAGAAGATGGAGGGGATCCCTCAAAAATAACCGATGATCAGACAGTGATTATGTTTGAAGCCTCCGGGGTTCTCATCCAGGGTGGGGAAGTCCTCTCGCCGGAGCAGATGGAATTGATGGAACAGGGATAGTCAATTGGATTTGGTCATTGTGGCCTGCAGTCTGACTTCCGATCCTTCCCTGGAAACCACTACCTCTACTTCATCGCCGATCCTCAGATTTCCAAGGATCGCCATGTAATCATAGATATTCAGAATTTCTTTTCCTGCCATTCCAACGATCACATCCCCTCCGGTGAGGCCAGCCAACTCAGCAGGGCCCCCCGGCCGTACGCCACCGATCTTCATCCCGGTCCCTTCGAACGCGTAATCAGGAACAACGCCGAGCGTAACCCGGAATGTGGTCCTTCCGGACTCCCCGCCCGGACCGGTTGAACCGGATGCGACCCGCGTGAAACCAGGCTTCTCCGGGTTCTGGAGGATTTCATCAGCGATCCCGCGAATCATGCTCAGAATATCCGTTTCCCCCTCGTAGTTGATCTTCTCCCAGTCATCTGATGGTTTGTGGTAGTCATCATGTGTGCCGGTAAAGAAGAAAAGAACAGGAATCTCCTTCCCGTAGAATTGCGTATGGTCGCTGGGGCCGACCCCGTCAGCCACGCTCGTGACCTTGAAGATACCCCTGTTTTTCTCCGTTATAAGTGATTCCCAGGCAGGGGAACTGCCTGTTCCGTAAATCGTCAACACGGAATCCTCGAGTCGCCCGATCATATCCATGTTGATCATCGCCACCGTTCGTTCCAGCGGGATCGGTGGATTTTCCACATAGTAGGCGGATCCAAGCGTACCAAGCTCTTCCGCCGAGAAAGCAACACAGACAATCCCCCTGTTGGGCTTTCCTCCCGATTTGGCGTAGAATTCGGCAAGTTCGAGCAGGCCTGCTGTCCCTGAAGCATTGTCATCCGCTCCGTTGTGGATTGCATCCGCATGAGGGTCAAGGGATCCGGACCCGGGACCACCGAAGCCGAGATGATCCATATGCGCACCGATCACCAGGACCTCAGCCTCATCCTGATTCTCGTCTCCCTGCAGGTAACCAACGATGTTTGCTGTTGTTGACCGAAGGATCTTCACGTCAGTTCCAATGGTAGCTGTAACGCCGGTGAGTGCCATGCCAACAGGGCGACCGGAACTGTCGATTGAATCCTGCAAACCGGCAGTGGTCCGGCCCGAGTGAATGAGGAGCTGGTCGAAGGCGCCATGCCGCATGGAAATGACAGGAATACCGGATCCCGCCGAGCTTTGATCAAACCCGAGCGGGACGAGCTCATCATCCGGGTCGTCTTTCGGCCCGGTAATGATGATCAGTGCCGCCGCGCCCATCTCCCTGGCAATACGTGCCTTGCTCCGGAAGGTGGCGTGGCGGCCAAAATCGGAATGCGGGTTGTCACCTTCGGGAGAATATCGGAGGGCGACAACCACCTTTCCTTCTACATCGAGGTCTGCATAATCATCATATCCCTGATCAGGAGCTGATATCCCGTAACCGGCAAACACCACCTCGCCCGTGGTCTGGCCGCTGGTCGAAAAACCGAATGGCCGGAAATCGACATCCGGGAGAAGACCGATCCGTCTCTCGCCATCCATGAATGCAAGTTCGTTTTCCGGGCCGAGCTCGACGCCGGAGGTAAAGGAAAACTCCTGAAAATACGTACCATCGTCTCCGAGCGGCGTGAGTCCCAGCCGGTCAAACATATCCGCAATGTATCGAGCCGCTTCCCGGTTCCCGTCGGTTCCTGAGCGCCGGCCTTCCAGCCGGTCAGAAGCCAGGAAACGAATATGGGTCTGGAGATCGGTCGCCGAGATTTCCGGTGCTGTCTCCTGTGTCCACAGAGCGAACGGGGAGAGAAGGATGGTAAGGATGAGTGCTGTCGGTACTCTCATGTCGCTACTCGTCTCCTGTTTTGAGGATCTGAATGACCTCGACGATTTCACCCGCCTGACATATGCCGGCGACCCCTTTCATCGGGCGGACCAGGAGTGAAACCGTGAGGCCGTCACGCCAGAGGACCGAAAGATCTTCTCCGGCAGGTTCATACTGCGTCCCGTCTTCCAAGACAAGGAGCCAGCAGCCTGTTTCAATGTTCACAAACCGGATGGTACCCTGAACAACGAAGGAACCCCCCGGATACGTTGTCGCTTCCTTCCCACCCGTACATGAGCAGAACATGATTCCAAGGATGAGGAAGAGGAGCCTCACTTCCATTCTGCCAGGAAGAGGTTCGTCTCTCCGCGCACCGATCCATTCCTGTTTGAGGCAAAGACAAGAAAGCGGCCATCGCGTGTAAACATCGGAAAGCCGTCGAAGCTTTCATTGGTCGTTACCCGCTCGAGGCCCGACCCGTCACGATTGATCATGTAAAGGTCGAAGTTTCTTCCGCGCGGATCGTCCATATTGGATGCAAAGATGATCCGTTCGTTGTCAGGATGGAAGAACGGAGCAAAATTGGCCGCTCCGTTGTTCGTAATCCGGTTCTTGTGCGATCCATCCGACTTCATGACGAACAGCTCCATCCGCGTCGGTCTGACGAGATTCTGTTGAAGCAACGCGGAATATCGGGCAGCCTCTTCTTCATTGTCGTAATGCCAGGCACGATAAACGATCGATTCACCATCCCACGAGTAGAAGGCTCCTCCGTCGTAGCCGATCTCGTTCGTCAGTTGCACAATATCTGATCCGTCGATTTTCATGGAATAGAGATCCAGATCACCTCGCATGGTGGAGGTGAAGAGGATCCGATCCCCCTCAGGGGAAACAGTTGCTTCCGCATCATATCCGGGTGAACTGAACAGGGTTCGAAGATTCGTACCATCCCTGTTCGCGACGAACAGGTCGAATCCCGGATAAACGGCCCAGACATATCCCTGGGAATAATCGGGTGTGGGAGGGCAGTCGGGGTTTTCTTTATGGGTTGAAGAAAAGATGATTTCTGTATCCCCCGGGAGGAAATATCCGCACGTTGTCCTGCCGCGCCCGGTGCTGACCATCCTCGTCTCAAGGGTCTCAAGATCCAGAAGGAATTCCTGATCGCATCCAAGTGAATCCCGGGTCGACTGCAGAATAAGCGTTGTCTCGTCAAACGAGAAATACCCTTCAGCGTTCTGACCGCCGAACGTCAGCTGACGGATCGAGGCGAAATGATTCTCGCCGTCAACGACGAGATCCTGTGCCTTCAGGTACGGAGAGAACCAGATGAGAGCGACAAAAAGGAAAACCGGGGACAGGTTCTTACTTCGGGAGTTGTCTGATTGCTTCATAGAGTCGGGAATAAGATTCTTCGTTTGATGATCCGAAATTGAGGTCGATATACGTGATGAGTCCATTGCTGGCGATCAGAAAAACTGTACGTCGTGTGTACCCGGTGGATTCATTGAAGCTTTGATACAACCGAGAGACATCTCGCCTGTGATCGCTCAACAGAGGGAATGGCAGATTGAGATGCCGGGCCCACTCCCGGTGTGAATGGGGGTAGTCTCCGCTTATCCCGTAGACATCGACCCCAAGGGTCGCTATCTCTGCAAAATTGTCCCGAAACGAACACATCTCCCGTGTACAGCCCGAGCTCCAGTCAGCAGGGTAGAATGCGAGCAGGAGCGGTCCTTTGCTGTTTGCCTCCTTCAGCGAAAACGGGGCCCCGGCAATGGAGTCCTTCGTTGCCATGATGAGTTCGAACTGCGGCGCCGGGTCGCCGACTCTCAATGAGCCGGTCTGCGGGATGGTTGTTGCTGTCGCCATGAGGAGAAGCAGGGATAATGAAATTGTGTTCATCATATGTCGTAGAAAGGTATGAGAGTGCAGGGGGAAAAGCAACAGTTCGGTGTAAGATTGGGTCGTTTGACGCCGTGGCTGTTCGGGAGGTCCTCACCATGCAATGCAACCGGTTTGCTTCTGGTATCAGGTGTGGATATATTTCCTGCAGGAGTATTTGCTATGAACTTCAAGAATCAGACAGCAATCATATCCGGTGCAACAGGGGCACTCGGGTCTGTCCTTGCCAGGCATTTCGCCTCTCTCGGTGCGAGGGTTGCCGTTCCGGTTTCCTCCCAGACTTCCCTTCAGAAGATTGCCGCTCTCGGAATCCCTGAGGAGCAACTGTTCGCGGCTCCCGCCGATCTGACCCTGGAAGGGCCGACGGAGACCTTCGTCGAACAAGCGGTGCAGAAATTTGGCAGCATTAATATTCTGGTGAATGCTGCAGGAGGGTATGCCGGAGGAAAGGAAGTAGCCAGCACAGGGCTTTCGGACCTGGAGGGGATGCTTTCGATTAACCTGAAAACCGTTTACAACCTCACCAGACTTGTGCTCCCGCGAATGAAGGCGGCAGGGTACGGTCGTATCGTCTCCATCGCATCAATGCCGGCGGTGACTCCATCAGCAGGATCCGGTCCGTATGCGATCGCAAAACGGGGCGTCATCACGCTGACAGAAACGATTGCCCAGGAGGTGAAAGGGAACGGGGTCACCGCGAATGCAATCGCAATCAGTATTCTTGACACCGATGCCAATCGGACGGCGATGCCTTCGGCTGACCATTCAAAGTGGGTGTCGACCGGAGAAGTCGCATTGCTGGTTGCAATGGTTTGTTCCAGAGAACTTCCCTCGATGTCCGGCAATACGATCAGGGTCTATGGTAATGTTTGATTATTCGCCGGAAAAGCCCTACATTTTCCATGAGTTGAATGAGAAAAACCCTTTCCGGAAAGGGAGTTGACGAAAGGTTTTATGGATGCACGCAAGTTGCTGAAGCAGGCCCGGAAGCGCCTGCTTTTTTTGTTGTTCTGACTGGAGAGTAATGATGTCTCTGAAGGAAACGATTATCAAGGATCTCACTTCCGCAATGAAACAGGGGGAAAGGATCAGGCTCGCAACGCTCAGAACGGTGAAGGCGGCACTGATGGAGAAAGAGATCTCGATGCGCGGAACGGGGAAAGATCTTACGGAAGCGGACGAGCTTGCTGTTATGATGGGACTTGCCAAGAAGCGGAAGGAATCAATCGAGCTGTTCCTGAAAGGGAACCGTCCTGAGCTGGCTGAGATCGAAGGCCAGGAACTGAAGATCATCGAGTCGTATCTCCCGGCCATGATGTCAGAGGTTGAGATCGGTGAAGTGGTGAAACGGGTCATCCTGGAAACGGGAGCCGCAGGGTCTGCCGACTTCGGCCGTGTGATGCCGGCAGTCATGAAGGAGGTAAAAGGAAAAGCTGATGGAAGAGTGGTTCAGACGGTTGTCCGACAGCTACTGGAGGGCGTTGACTGAGTGATTGGACGGGAGGCAATCGGCAGCCTTGAATTTGAGAAGGTTCTGGGCCAGGTCCTCCGGTATGTAGTAACAGAAGGGGGACGGACAAGCATCCAGGACCTCCCCATTCAGACCGATATCGCGCTGATCAGGTCCGAGCAGTCACTCGTCAGCGAAGCGAAGGCTCTCATCGAATCGGAAGGGGATATTCCTCTCGAGAGCATGATTGATGTATCTTCGATCGTTCGGCGGGCGGGGGTTGGCGGGACGACGCTGACTCCAAAGGAACTGCTGGCAATTACCACGGTGCTCCGATCCGCAAGGAATGTTCGTTCTTTCGTTTCAAAGAACCGAACGGAATCGGTTGTTCTGTGGCAACTCGCAGAAACCCTGTATACGGATAAGATCCTCGAGTTCAATATTGAACGGGCGATCGAGCCTTCCGGCGATATCCGATCCGATGCATCGAAGGAGCTCCGCCGGATCAGGCGGACGATTGTTGAGGCGTATGAAGCACTGAGGAAAAGGCTGCATCGCATCCTCAGGGAAGTGTCAGATCATGGACTGGTGCAGGAGGATATCATTACGACCCGTGAAGGTCGGATGGTGATCCCGCTCAAGAGTGAGCACCAGGGACGACTTCCCGGATTCATTCACAGTGCATCCTCCAGTGGTGCCACTGTGTTTATTGAGCCGACCGAAACGCTGGAACTGAACAATGAAATTACGGACCTTCAGTTCCGGGAGAAGCGAGAGATCGAGAAGATTCTTGCCGAGTTGACGGGGCAGGTTCGGGAAGTACATCAGGATATTCTGAGAGCCGCGGAGGTACTCGCCCGGATCGATTCGATCCAGGCGAGAGCAAGATACTCCGTCGCAAGTATCTCGGTCGAACCACTCCTTACAGAGGACGGCCCTGTTTCCATTCGCGCCGGGAGACACCCGCTTCTTCTTCTGTCGCATGGCTTTGATGGCACCGTCCCGGTAGATCTTGAACTAGGAAGCAGATTCAACACCCTTGTGATCAGTGGTCCCAACGCAGGGGGGAAGAGTGTCGCCATGAAGTGTGCCGGCCTGTTTGCTGTGATGGCACAGGCCGGAATGCATGTCCCTGCAGGTCCTGATACACAGCTAAGGGTGTTTGACAGGATTTTCGTGGATATCGGGGATATGCAGTCAATCGAGAACGATCTCAGCACATTCAGCTCTCATCTCGCGATCCTGAAGACGATTCTTGAACACGCCGGCGACCGGACGCTCGTTTTGCTCGATGAGATAGGGACAGGGACAGATCCCACAGAGGGGGGCGCCATCGGGGCGGCAGTGCTGGAGGAACTCACGGAACGCGGGACTCTGACCATCGCCACAACCCATCACGGGTCGCTGAAGGTGTTCGCTCACGACACCGAGGGAGTGGAAAACGGGGCGATGGAGTTCGATCAGAAAACACTCCGGCCGACATACAGGTTCAAAACCGGTGTCCCGGGGAGCAGTTATGCGCTCGAAATGGCTGAAAGGTTGTCGATCGAACCGGGTATCCTGAAACGAGCCCGCGAACTGCAGGGGGATTCAAAGTCAGGCATTGAAACCCTGCTGGCGGAGCTCGAAGCGTCCAGACAGAAACAGCGGCACGACATTGCGGAATTGAAGAAGAAGCAGGATGATCTCGCCGCGATGGTGCGCGAGTATGAGACCAAGAAAGCCGGCCTCTCATCCGAAGTACGGAAAACACGGCTCAAGGCCGAACAGGATGCAAAGGAACTGGTGGAGAAAGCGAATGCGCTCATCGAGCGGACCGTCCGCGAGATAAGAGAGAGTCAGGCGGACCGGACAGTTACCCGGGGTCTCCGCAAGGAAGTCGAAGAACTGCGACAGGATCTCGGGACAGAACAGGAGGATCCGGGTACCGGGCACCATGTTGAAGCGATTAGGCCGGGTACGACTGTAGTCCTCCGACGGGGGAGTGAGCCCGGAACAGTTGACACAATCGATGATGCCAGAAGGACGGCATATGTCCTCTTCGGAACTGTGCGGATGAAGGTTCCTCTGCGGGAGCTCGTGTCCGCACCGAACGTCCCGGGGGAAGCGGTAAAGCGCCATGCTCCTCCTCCCGCATTCAGCTCGGGTGACGTTCCGAAGGAAGCGGATGTGCGGGGGCTGAACGGTGACGAGGCGGTTGATGCGGTGGACCGGCTGCTCGACTCAGCGATCCTCGCCGGTCTTCACCGTGTCGATGTTATTCATGGTAAGGGAACCGGTGTTCTCCGGAAGAGAATCTCCGAGTTCCTCACTGGTGACAAACGGGTTAAGTCATTTCGCCTCGGTGAATGGAACGAAGGAGGAGGAGGGGCGACCATCGTGGAGCTTTCTGACGAATGAAACACCGACCGATC
>JAOUDE010000350.1 GCA_029859455.1 Ignavibacteria bacterium
CGTCATGGAAGGTGATCACTGCTACGCTTCCCCCTGGGCATGCGCACCGAATTGCGACCCTGCCGGCCTGATTCTCCCCGTTTGGGAATACAGCCACAGCCTTGGCTTCTCCATCACCGGCGGATACGTCTACCATGGCTCATCGGTCCCTGAACTGGAGGGTCGGTACATCTATGCAGATTATGTGACCGGCAGGATCTGGTCACTGGAATATGACGGGATCAACCCGGCTGTCAACACGCTCCTGCTGGACAGCAACATCGGGATCTCTGCCTTTGGAATCGACGAGGACGGAGAGCTGTATATCTGTGATCTGGGAGGAGCAATCTATTCCTTCACTCCGACAGTTGATCCGATCTGTGGCGACATCTCCAGTTTTCAGGCGCGGTGCGTCCTGGGTGGAAACGGACCGAAAGCACAGTTGCGCGTGATCCTGTCGAACAGCACGCAGTGGGCAGGCGAGACGGTCCGATTTGCCGTCGGAGAGGACACGATCAGCACAACGATCGAGACAAATGGCACACATTCCCGGGCACTCGCCCAGATTTCCGGGCTCGGCGCCGGGGGCTCCTATTCGGCGTCCATCGTAGAGCCTGCCAATTGCTTCAATCCGATCGAGATCACCTGCCCGACATCGGCTGGCAGTGCAGAATCATCCTGGGATGAAACAGATCGGTACTTCGGCTTTACGGCCGCGGGAGGCACAGAGACCCGAACCACCGGCCTGGTTGGCAACAGTCCCAATCCGTTCAACCCGTCGACCATCATCACCTATTCGCTCGGTGAACAGGCACATGTCACCCTCGCTGTCTACAATCTTCTGGGACAGGAGGTGGTTCGCTTGGTCGACCGTGTGCAGGAACCGGGATCCTGGACGGCAACATGGAATGGACGGAATGCAGAGGGTTCTGCTGTTTCGAGCGGGCTTTATCTCTATCGGCTGACGACCGGTTCCCGGGTCTATACAAACAAGATGTTGCTGACCAAATAATATCAACATTCTCGGAGACGATCCATTTGAAGTCGACTCCTCTGGTCCGAAGAAGCGGCACCCCCCTTTTCGCCCTTCTGATGCTGATACTTCTTCCGGCCGGCAACGCAACGGGGAACGAAGAGACATATAGTCTGGTACGGATCATGCCGGAGTCGAACGACCAGATCGCGGGACTTTGGGAGTCTGGTGTTCATCTCGATCATTTTGTCGGAAACTTCTCGACCGGGATCGAGGTGATCCTGAACTCGGAGGAAATCAGCAACCTGACACGCTCCGGAATCCCTTTTCGAATTGAAACAAATGACCTGAAAGCGGAACATGCGCGGCGCTTCCCTCCCACACAGGGAGAAATGGAAAAATCCCGTCGCCTGCAGAAAGCCGACGGAGTCGACGGGCTCGGTTTCGGGTCAATGGGAGGGTTCTATACATTCGACGAGGTGGTGGAACAGCTGGACTCGATGACGCTCCTCTACCCGCACCTGATCACGCCAAGGAGCTCTCTCGGATTGAGTCATCAGGGAAGGGATATCTGGATGGTGAAGATTTCAGATAACCCCGGGATTGACGAATCAGCCTCGGAGAAGGCGGTCTACTACGACGCCCTCCACCACGCACGGGAACCGGCCTCAATGGCAGCGACCCTGTATTATATGTACTGGATGCTGGAGAACTACGGCAGTGATCCGGTCGCAACCTACCTGGTGGATACCCGGGAGCAGTTCTTCGTCCCTGTGGTCAATCCGGACGGCTATGTGTACAACGAGCAGACCGATCCGAACGGCGGCGGCTTCTGGAGGAAGAACAGACGGCCCAATGGTGGCAACTGTTTCGGGGTGGACCTCAACCGGAACTACAGCTTCGGGTATGGAAACAACAACGGGTCGAGTTCCGATCCATGCTCGGAGACGTATCGCGGCCCCAATGCTTTCTCTGAGCCTGAAACCCAGGCGATCCGGGATCTCCTCGCTGAGATCAACCCGGTCATTGCCTTCACCACGCATACGTACGCCGAACGGTTTCTGAACCCGTACGGATACATTGCGGAGGCGCCGGAGTATGGCGTGTACTCCGAATTTGCCTCGGACTTCGTTTCAGGGAGCTCTTATCTTTATGGAATTACCTCTGAGATGCTTGGCTATTTCTCGAGCGGCACGACACGCGACTATCTTCACTCGGAAGGAACATATGCCTGGACGCCGGAACTCGGCTCCGATGGATTCTGGCCTCCACAATCGTCCATCATCCCGATCGCAAGCGAAAACCTGCCGAGATTCCGTTATCTCGCATGGGTTGCAGGTGCATACGCCGACGTCCAGAACATCGAACCGTTGGGGCAGGTCATCGCCGGCGCGGATTTCGAGTTCACCGTCTCGGTGAAGAATCGCGGCCTGGCTCAGGATGCAGACGATGTTATCGTGTCTGTTTCCACCACGTACCCTCATGCTTCGTCGGTGGTCAGTGACGTCGCATACGGAACAATCGCGCCCCGCTCCATCGCATCAAACATCAGCACACCATTCCGGTTCCAGTTTACACCCTCTGCTGAATTCCTGGATGAAGTTTCTTTCGTTGTCCAGGTGTCACAGGATGGTGTCGAGACGAACAGGGATACCGTGTCGTTCCTTGTTGGAAAAGCTTCGGTGCTTTTCGAGGACAACGCTGAAAATGGAAGAGTTCAGTGGAATGTGAGTGGATCGGGCCAGCAGTGGGACACGACATCAGTGGGATCCCGCGGCGGGAGCTACTCGTTTGCCGACTCACGGTACGGCAACGCAGCGAACAACACAAGTAACTATCTGACTGCTTCTCAGTCGATTGACCTCTCCGCGAGTGTTCATCCCTATCTCGAGTTTTGGGCAAAGTGGTCAATCGAGGAGGATTTCGATTATTCGCGCATCCAGATCAGCACGAATAGCGGATCAAGCTGGATCAGTCTGGCCGGTCACCACGCCCGGATATTTCAGGGACA
>JAOUDE010000351.1 GCA_029859455.1 Ignavibacteria bacterium
CCCGGTATTGTTTCCTGCGCAGGCGGTCGGTCAGTTCCTTCGTCGACCGGGGTCTGCGTCCGAGAAGCCGGAGGGCAGAGGTACGGGCATCGGAGACCTCTTCCAGATCCTGCAGTTCCTTGAGAGCTTCAGGCTCCAGAGAATCCCCTGTGCGGAGGCCGGAACGGAGGAGGGTCTCGTCGCTGATTCCGATCGCGAACGCACCGTCCAAGAAAATGCTCTTCCGTCCCGGCCGCCGTTTCTGAGCTTCGATTCGTGTTATTCGCATTATCCGGGAGGAGGGTGGCCCGGTTACTTCTTCGCCGCTACACCGGCGCGCTGCGTTGCTCCGGGTCCGGGTCCCTTCTTGATCTGTGCGGTGGTTTCCGCTTTCGCCGCTTCCCTGGCTGTCTCGGGCGCTGCGTCGATAAGGCCGAGTCTCTTCCGGGTTTCGAGATCGATCTCCCGGGCAAGTTTTTCGTTCTCGATCAGGAACTTCCGGACCGACTCGCGTCCCTGGCCTATCTTGTCATCCTTGTACGAGAACCAGGAACCTGATTTCGCGATAACATCCTGATTCACCGCGGTATCCAGGAGGTCGCCGAGCCGGGAGATTCCTTCGTTGTACAGCACCTCGAACTGTGCCTCACGGAACGGGGGAGAGACTTTGTTCTTCACCACTTTGACACGGACCCTGTTGCCGATGATGTTCGTGCCGTCCTTGATCGCTTCGATCCTTCTGACATCGAGCCGGACCGATGCATAGAACTTGAGTGCATTTCCTCCCGTTGTCGTCTCCGGATTCCCGAACATCACACCGATCTTCATTCTCAGCTGGTTCGTGAAGATCACGCTGGTCTTTGATTTCGAAATGGCGGAGGTTAGTTTCCGCAGCGCCTGGGACATCAGCCGGGCGTGGACACCCATCGTCGGGTCGCCCATCTCGCCTTCGATTTCCGCCCGCGGTGTCAGCGCGGCAACGGAATCGATCACGATCACATCGAGGGCGCCGCTCCGTACCAGTGTCTCCACGATCTCAAGCGCCTGTTCTCCGAACTCCGGTTGTGACAGGATGATGTTGTTGACATCGACTCCCAGCTTCGATGCGTAGGAAATATCGAGAGCGTGTTCCGCATCGACAAATGCTGCAATGCCGCCCTTCTTCTGTGCTTCTGCAATGACGTGAAGGCAGAGAGTCGTTTTGCCGGATGATTCCGGGCCGTAGATTTCGATGACACGGCCGCGGGGGATTCCGCCGATGCCGAGCGCGGCATCGAGTGAGATCGACCCGGTGGAAATGGAGTCCATTCGTTGAATCGGGCCTTCTCCCAGCCTCATCACCGCCCCTTTGCCATGTTGTTTCTCGATCTGATCCATGGCAATCTGGAGTGCCTGAGCTCTTGCGTTTTTTTCGTCTGACATGCAGCCTCCTTGGTAGGGTTTCTTTCTGCGGGACAGTGTGGGTGAAGACGGGTGCTGTCTTCCCTTGGTGGTGATGTCCGGTTACGCCGGGTTTGAGTGGCGGGAGGGCGGCTCCTTGCCGAACCGGAATCGACCGATGGTCCGGTAAATCGATCCCCCTGGTGTCAGTGTGCTCGCGACCAGCATGATTTCACTGATCGGCACCAGATCACTCTGGAAAGTAACAGTTTCCGTTTTTTCAAGCAAGATTCCGGGCCGATTTCTTTCCCGTATGCGGCCGATGGTGAGATGAGGCCTGAATGATCTGGTCTCGCGTGGAAATCCGATCTGCTCCATCGCCGCTTCGATCCGTTCATGGATCCTGGTGAGGTGCCCGGTCGGGTCCTCGATACTGATGACAACAACCCCCGGCCGGGTTCTCGAGGGAAGAACGTCGAAGTTTCCGAAACGGAGAGGAATCTCTCCCCGGTACTCAGCGCAAAGGACGGTCAGAGCGTCGACTATTTCTGGAATCAACTCCTCGCTGCATTCACCAAGGAATTTCAACGTCGAATGGAGCTTTTCCTCCGGTTCCCACCTGATTCCGGTGAGTTGTTCCCTTAGCAGAGACCATGCCGGCCGGATAGCGTCCATCGCCCTGACGGGCGGGGCAAACGCAGTGAAGAGGCGGATCCGGCGCATCTCGTCATCCTCCGGTGGTCCTGCCTAGTTGACAGGAGGAAACAGAGGCTGGATGTCGACAGGGATGTGCGAAAGCGCCTCCAGTGTGCGGCTGATTTCGGGTCGTATAACGACGTATTGTTCGAGCAGAGCGGCTGCACGGTCATAGTCGCCTTCTGCCTGAATGGTCATGATCAGCGAGGTGAGGTCGCTGACAGCCCCCTGAATCTTTTCCGGATTGACATGGAATGTCCCGGTCGCATCGTCAAACACAAAGCCTTCATGATCGAGCAGGTAGTTCACCTGAAGTGCCATCCCGCGGCCGTGGGCTCCGCTGATCCCGAAGCGGAGGGTTCTGAACACGCTCGCCAGGAAGGTCGTATACAATTGTTCCGGAGTGATATGCGTGACGACGCCCCGGTCAATCAGATAGCGCAATGCAAACAGTCCGGAGATATCGGCTTTCGCCTCTTCCATTGCTGAAGAGAGCTCTTTCATCGATTTCCGTACCGTGGTTTCTTGACCATTCACCGTAATGGTGTGCGGCCCGAGTCCGTGCATCAGCTCATGGGCCAGGATATGTGTGAAGAAAGACTCGAATGAAACGTTCCCCAGCTGTACGGGGTCGAGTGCGATCTCGGCGACCGGCTGGAGGACTTTGGAGAATTTCGCCTCCTGGACGTTCTTGAGCATCACACGTTTGCTTCCCCGGGCGGCGGTGACCCGCTCGTCATTCGGCAGGTTGAACGCGGCCGTCTGAACTCCTTCCCGCGCTTCGCCCCCTACCATCACCTCATCGACCACACGAATCGGAGCCTGAGCGCCGAGCTTCGGATTCCGGTAGGCCGGATCGATCGGCAGGTTGTCCTCGATATCCTGAAGATATGATGAGTAG
>JAOUDE010000352.1 GCA_029859455.1 Ignavibacteria bacterium
CAGAAAACTCGTTCTCCTCATTTTCTTTGTACGTTGGCCTGTGATTAAACCAGCGGAGATCGATCGTGTCCAAGTTCCGCAAGCCGGACGTCCCCGGGCCCTTGTTCATCTGTTTTCTGACCATTCTGCTCTCATTCCCTCTGAATGCTGACGTCACCTATCGTGACGTCAGCGCAACGAACCTTCCCGTCGCCGCCCTTACCGGAAACAGTATGGATGCCAGACCCGCCGACCTTGACGGCGACGGTGATCTCGATCTGGTCGTCGCGTGTGAGTTCTGCCCGAACACCATCCTTATCAACGACGGGAGCGGATTCTTCACGGACGAATCTGCCGCACGGATCGCACAGCCGTCCCGCGATTCCGAAGATATCGGCATTGCCGACTTCGATCTTGACGGCGACACTGATATTGTCTTCGTCTCCGAGGATGATCAGGTCAACGAGCTTTATTTCAACGACGGTCTCGGTCTTTTCACCGATGTCAGCGAGGTTTCAGCAATCCGACTATCTGTACTTCGGTGAAGGAGAGATGACAAGTGTCGAACCCGGGACAGACGTCGGAGTTCGTTATCGGCTTCACCAGAACTACCCGAACCCGTTTAACAGCATTTCGAATTTCGAAATCCGAATTGCCAAACTGACCGATGTCTCATTGATAGTCTATGACCTGCTCGGTCGGGAAATAGCGATTATCGTCAACGATCGCCTTGCACCAGGTAACTACACCCGCCAGTGGGACGCAACGGGCCTGCCAAGCGGCGTTTACTTCTTCCGTCTGCGGGCCGGAGGTGAAATACACTCAAGAAGGCTCATTTTGGCCAGATAATGTTCCACGGAAAAGTTCCATGATCCTTGTGCTTTCAAAGAAAATAATGTACATTCTTGGCACGTACACCGTAACATCTTCAGAGTTCTGCTGATCACCGCAGCTACCCTTCCAAGGTTGAACGCCGGAAAATCAGATTGACGCTTCAGAGGATTCAAAATTCGGCGTACACCCCGCCCGACGGTTGAGTTCGGGTTTTCCAACATTCACAAGAAAGGCTTGTTCCAATGGAAAAAGGAACGGTTAAGTGGTTCAATGCAGCCAAAGGTTTTGGCTTCATTTCACGTGATGGTGGCGAAGATGTGTTCGTCCACTTCCGTGCTATTGCCGGTGACGGCTACAAGACTCTGAACGAAGGCGACTCGGTTGAGTTCGAAATTGAACAGGGTCCGAAAGGCCTTCAGGCCAAGAACGTTTCGGTCGTTTAAGACCGCAGCAATCATGCTTCAGGAGCTCCGTCGAAGACGGGGCTCCTGTTGTCTCCACCCCTTCCTGATGTTCTCTCATCATACGGTGGTACCCGCTCCACCCGGATGGCAGGACTATATCCCGAAATGCCATCGGTCCGCGCTTCTTCTCTTCCTGGTTCTCGCTTTCACGATCACCGGTTATTCGCAGAAAACAGAATCGCACGTTCAACCGGATTCCCTGTCATCGAAGGTGGACAGCACTATCCTGGATTACACGAATGAAATTGAGGACCTCCTCGAGCGGACAGAGGGGGACACGACTCAGGTCCCGGAAGACCGGCTGTCACGCCGCAAGCGTCTTGATGCTCTTCTGAAAGAATACCGCGACCAGCCCGGTGTTCTGTTCTTCAGCGGTGATATGACAGGGATACTCCAGTATTCCCCCGACGAAGGCGACCCGATCGGGACAGGGACCGGCTCCTTTGATATTTACGGACACACGCGGCTGGGAGAGGATGTCCTCGTGTTCATCAACCTTGAGGCGATCGGTGGAAACGGGCCGAATGACGAACTCTTCACGTTCTCCTCGCTGAACGCGGATGCCGGATCCACAGCCGACAGCACCGGTCTGGACCGGCTCCATATCCCGGAAGCATGGGTGGAGTTTTCTCCTTTCGGGAACGCTTTCACCATCACCGCCGGTAAGATCGATCTCACGAACTATGTGGACAATAACCGGGCGGCCAACGATGAAATGTCGCAGTTCATCACCGGAGCATTCGTTAACAGCGCGGCGCTCGCTGTCCCTGTTGGAACACCCGGCCTTCGCATTCGGACCACGATCGCAAACCTTGCCTTTCTTCAACTTGCTGTGGTCAAGGACCTCAACGAGGGAGCGCGAATTTTTGAAGATGCCGTCACCGTGGGCAGTACCGGCTTCAAAGTGTTTCCCCTTTCTGATTGGGAGGCGAATGTCAGGGTTTTCGGCTATTTCGACGGCCGGCTGGAGACCAACTCGGGCTGGGGCCTCAGCGTCGACCAGACGATTGCAGGGCAGTTCATGCTGTTCGGACGCTGGAACAAGAACAGCTGGGAGAGAGCCCGGACATATGGAATCCGGAACGCCTGGAGTGTCGGATCTCAGTTTCTGACAACTCTGTTCGGACTGGAGTTTGTGACAGGGGTCGCGCTCGGCCTGACGACTTCCTCGGACCTGACCCTTGAAACAGAGAGGGTCATCGAACTCTACCTGCGCCAGCAGATGAATGAATGGATTTTCCTTTCGCCGCACCTCCAGCTCGTGCAGGCCGCCGGAGGGACCGACGTCAACAGGACCTTCCTCGGCCTCCGGGCGCAGCTGAACTTCTGATCTTCAGCCTGCCATCGTCCTGCGCGTTTGTCGCTGCAGCGGGAGAAATAGGATGGGCCAATGAAGAACGTTTCCTCAACAGGTCCCTCATGCATCTGCGGTACGGAGTATCGCTTCGATTGTAGGTCCGCCCTTGTGCCCGCCAGATCAAGTCTTGACAATTCCAGCCGTTCTGTGTAGGATAGAGAAACTCCAATCAGGTTACTTCCCGGCCCTATTCACCACCATTCGGAGGATGTATGAGATTCCTGTCACTCTCCATCGTTTCCGCTCTTCTTTTCTCATCACAATTGATGGGCGGAGTACAACCACGACCAGGAGCGAAGGTCATGT
>JAOUDE010000041.1 GCA_029859455.1 Ignavibacteria bacterium
CCTGGCCGGCTGTTTCCCGGAGAGACACCGGGCGGAGCAGCTGAAAAACGACTGAAGGTTCTGACTGCTTACAACGATGGCTTCAGGATAGCGGAGGTAGATCTTGAGATGCGGGGCCCGGGTGACTATTTCGGTACACGACAGAGCGGAGTGCCCCTGTTCAGGGTGGCCGATCTCCTGGATGACCGTGAGTTACTTGAATTCGCGCGCGACGATGCATTCAATCTCATCGCGAACGATCCACAGCTCAAACATGCGGACCACAGAATACTCGCGGAACAGCTGGAACGATCGCTGACGCACTCGACCGCCGCCGTCACAACAGCGTGACGATCGACGTCGAAGCGATCGCGGCATCGAGATCGCGCGGGAGCGATACGATCATCACGCGAGTGATGCGAAAATTGATTTTTTTCTTGACATCAAGAACAAAAAGTTTATATTACCAGCGAAGTTAAGAGGATGTCAAACTTTCAGGAGAGTTTCTGGTTCCCCCATTGCGAAAGCTTCCTCAATCCCGGGTACGAGTAGCTCTCATCTACAACGTCAAGGAGGAGGCGAAGCAAGAACAGACCGAACCTGTCCGTTCTTCTCTCTCACTCAACCCATCTATCCCTCCGGTCAACACGGTTAACCCAGAAGTATCTCCTGATGGATCGATCACGTTTCCGCGCACGAACGATCTCTACGCGGAATGGGACACGATGGAGACTATCAACGCGATCAGGGATGCGATCGCCGAAGTCCATGATGTGGTGATGGTCGAGGCCGACCGGTCAGCCTACCAGAAACTTGCTGAAAACAGCCCGGATTTCGCATTTAATGTCTCTGAGGGCCTCCACGGTGTTTCGCGTGAAGCGCAAATCCCCGGAATGCTGGAAATGCTCCAGATTCCATATCTCGGCTCCAATCCCCTCACTCTGGCTACATGTCTCGACAAGGCAAGAACGAAAGAAGTCCTGACCTATCACAGAGTCCCGACTCCCGCGTTTTCCGTGGCCCATCGCCGCGAAGATGTCGACGACCTGAGAGTGAGGTTCCCTTCAATCGTCAAGCCGCTTCACGAGGGTTCGAGCAAGGGGATCTACAACTCCTGTGTCGTCCGGAGCCCGGAAGAGCTTATCCGTGAGGTTGTCACTGTGCTGGACACCTATCACCAGCCGGCGCTGATCGAAGAGTTTCTCCCGGGGCGCGAGTTTACCGTCGCCGTTATGGGGAATGGCCGGGAGGCATACTGCCTGCCGATTGTTGAGATCAACTATGACGTGTTCCCCGTCGGTGTCAACCCTGTCTATTCCTATGAGGCGAAATGGGTCTGGGACACTCCGGGAAACCCTCTGGAGATTTTCAGATGTCCCGCCGAGATTGATCAGGACCTCCAGTCCCGCGTCGAGCGGATCGTTCTCGACTCCTACAGGATCCTCGGGTGCCGGGACTGGTCACGCATCGATGTCAGGCTGGATCGAAACGGCATCCCGAATATTATAGAGGTGAATCCGCTTCCCGGGGTTCTCCCAAAGGTGGAAGATAATTCCTGTTTTCCAAAAGCGGCACGCGCTGTTGGTCTGTCTTACAACGCGCTGATTCAAACAGTTCTCAATATAGCACTGGCGCGGACCGGCATCCTCGTCCCGGTAGCAGAGAAACCTGCCGCGGTGACCGCGTAGGGTCAGCCGCAGGGTACTGAGCACGGCAAAGGAGAATCAGATGGCCAGAAAGACCCGCATCGCCATACTCTTCAACGAACCGGTTACGGGAATCGAAGAGGAGCGGAAGGTCGTTACCGAGACAGGAAAACTCCAGGTAGCGGAGCCGAAAGGGGGGAAGGGTGGCAGCGGCTCCAATGGCAGCTCGGATGTCGTGGATGTATCGGAGTTCGGCGTTCTGGAGGAAATGGAGGATATCCGCGGGGCCCTGAATGCGATGGGCTACAAAGCCACATCCCTGAATGTCGACTCGGACATCTTCCGCCTGATCGATTTCCTGAAAGATGAGAAGCCGGATTTGATTTTCAACCTGGTCGAGTGTGTGGAAAACGAAGCGGTTCAGGAGATGAATGTTGCGGGTATCTACGAATTGCTCAAGATCCCGTACACCGGTGCCGGCCCGCTGACCCTTGGGCTTGCATTGAACAAGCATCGGGTGAAGGAAATTCTCTCCTACCATGGCATCCGAACCCCGCGTCACCAGTTGTTCGAAATGCGGGACAGGATCGAGCTGGATCCCAAGATCTCATATCCCGTGATCGTGAAACCTGCCCGTGAGGATGCAAGTGTTGGCATTACGAACGATTCCGTGGTCGCCGATGCGGCAGAGTTGAAGAAGCAGGTCCGCCTGATTCACAGTGAGTTCGAACAGCCGGCCCTGGTCGAACAGTACATCCTCGGTCGTGAAGTCAATGTGGCCGTTATGGGGAACAAGCGCCCGGTGGTCCTGCCGATCTCCGAGATCGATTTCTCCGGCCTCACAGATGACATGCACAAGATCGTGAGCTATGATGCGAAATGGGTTGAAGGGACGGTCGCGTTTTCAGGAACCCAGGGAATCTGCCCTGCCAAACTCTCACCTGAAGATGAGGCCCAGATCAAGGATATTGCCCTTCGTTGTTACCAGATCATGGGCTGCCGTGACTATGCCCGGGTCGACATGCGGCTGACGAGAAACCGGACCCCGTATGTGCTGGAGGTGAATCCGAATCCTGATATCTCGGACGATGCCGGGTTTGCCCGATCGGCCCGGGAATATGGTCTCTCGTTTCATCAGGTTGTCGGGAAGATTGTCGAATATGCCCTTGCCCGCTACCAATGAGCTCCGGTACCATGATGGAACCACCGGTGGTTTCCGAAGCGTCAGGCGTGATCCGTCCTCTTGCGGCGTCCGATCGTCAGCCGATTCTGGACCTCCTCAGGGGAACAGGCGTGTTCTCCTCCGACGAGATCGACATTGCACTGGAACTGATCGATATCGTCCTCACCAATCCGGATCAAAAGGACTATATCATCTACTCGCATGAAGAGAGTGGCGTGGTGGATGGATACTATTGTATAGGACCGACACCGGCGACGGACGGGACATTTGACCTCTACTGGATAGCAGTGGGGGTGTCCGCGCAGGGAAAAGGGGTTGGCCGGCAGCTGAACCGCCATGCCGAACAGCAGATTGTCGAACGCGACGGGAAGCTGATTATTGTTGAGACTTCATCACGCGAGGCATACGAGGGCACCCGTCGCTTCTACGCGAAGCAACAGTATCAGGAACTCGCGCGAATCCGGGATTATTACAAAACAGGAGATGATCTTGTGGTATACGGGAAGTATGTAAATCAGACCAGCAAAGGAGGTTAACGACCCGCCTATGGAACTCTGGCAAGAGATGCTGAGGCAGAGTGTGGATAGTGGGAAGGACCTCGTGGAGCGATTCAGCTTCGATCCGGAAATGGCTGAACGGTTGAACAAGCTCTTTCACATCCGGATCAATCCTTATTATCTGAGTCTGATCCGCTACCCCGGGGATCCGATCTGGCTCCAGTGCATTCCGGATTCTCAGGAACTGGAAGAGGACGACCTGCCGGAAGACCCGCTTGCGGAAGATGCGCACAGTCCTGTTCCGAGCATCGTCCACAGGTATCCGGACAGAGTACTGTTTCTTACGACAAGTCAGTGCTCGATGTATTGCAGGTTCTGCACGCGCAAGCGGAAGGTTGGGGATTCCACAAAGATCAACATGCGGTATATTCAGGACGGGATTGACTACATAGCGGCCCACCCGGAGATACGGGATATCATCCTGTCCGGCGGCGATCCCCTGATGCTGACCGACTACATGCTGG
The DNA here is from genome assembly GCA_029859455.1 of Ignavibacteria bacterium. Lineage (GTDB taxonomy): Bacteria > Bacteroidota > Ignavibacteria > UBA10030 > UBA6906 > JAOUDE01. Next base: position 3,830 of record JAOUDE010000041.1, read on the forward strand.
AAAAGATCCTGAAAGGCCTTCGGGAGATTCCGCACGTTGAAATCATCCGGCTGGGGACCAAGATGCCGTGCGTGCTTCCCCAGAGGGTCACGCCAAAACTGTGCAAGATGCTCAAGAAATACCATCCGATCTACGTGAATACCCATTTCAATCATCCCTGGGAATGTACGCCGGAAGCAAAAAGCTCCTGCGGCATGTTGGCAGACGCCGGTGTTCCGGTTGGGAATCAGGCAGTGCTGATGAAAGGGGTGAACGACGATCCGGATATCATGCTGGAGTTAATGCGGAAACTCCTCACCATGCGTGTTCGCCCCTACTATCTGTATCAGGCGGATATCACCAAGGGGGCGAATCACTTCAGGACCCCTGTGTCCGTCGGCCTCGATATTATGGACAAGCTCAGAGGACACACGTCGGGACTGGCAATCCCGCACTTCGTGATCGATGCTCCGGGCGGCGGCGGGAAGATTCCGCTTCTGCCGCAGTATGTCCTCGGAAAGAACGGGAACCAGGTGATCCTCCGGAATTACAAGTATGATATCTACACCTATCCGGATGTGGAATCGGAGCCCGGTGAAGCGACCCGTGAGCCGGAGCCGAAAGTGACCCGGAAGAAGAAGACCCGGAAGAAGAAACAGTACAAGCCTGACAAAGAACAGGTCTGAATGACTGCAGAACCCGCCGGCTCCCGGCGGGTTCTGTTTTTCAGGGATCTATCCAGCCCGGTTGCCTCTCGTCACCCTTTTGTGTAGATTCGCAAAGGAGTATCCTGCCATGCGAATCCCCGATTCCGCCATTGATGATGTCCGCCTCGCGTCCGATATCGTAGAGGTTATTTCCCCGACTGTCCGTCTCAAGAAGCGGGGGAAGAACTACCTCGGCCTCTGCCCGTTTCACACGGAAAAGACCCCCTCGTTCACGGTCAGTGCGGAAAAGCAGATGTTCCACTGCTTCGGTTGCGGGACAGGGGGAAATGTGTTCACGTTCCTGATGCGGATCGACAAGGTGCCGTTTCCGGAGGCGGTGCGCACCCTCGCAGAACGGGCCGGGATCACACTCCCTCAGACCGGAGGCCCGGATACGGAGTCGGTCCATGAACCGCTCTACACCGCGTGCCGGCGTGCCGGGATGTACTTCTACGACAATCTGTTCCGCTCTCCCGAAGGTGACCTCGCCCTCCGGTATTTTCATAAACGGGGGTTTTCCGACGAAACGATCAGAACGTTCGGTCTCGGTTGCTCTCTCAATTCCTGGGACGGACTTCTCAGGTTCGGCCGGGAGGAGGGGATCGAGCCAGCCACACTGGAAAAAGCAGGCCTGGTCGTCCGCCGTGATGATGGGAGCGGGTTCTATGATCGGTTCCGGGGACGGGCCATGTTTCCGATTCTTTCCGCGGCCGGGAAGACAATCGGATTCGGCGCACGGAAGCTTCGGGATGACGATCCCCTTGCCAAATATATCAACTCTCCTGAAACACCGGTCTATGACAAGAGCAGGGTCCTGTACGGCCTCTCACAAACCAAAGATGAAATCCGCTCCGCGGAATCCGCTCTCCTTGTTGAGGGATATGCCGACCTGCTGTCGCTCTATCAGGCGGGTATCCGGAACGTCGTCGCCTCCAGCGGCACAGCGCTGACGGATCAGCAGATCCGGCTCATCGGCCGGTACTCACGTAATATCGTTCTGGTCTATGATGCAGACTCCGCAGGGTCGAAGGCAATGATGAAAGGGGTCGACCTGATTGTGGCGCAGGGGTTCGAGGTCCGTGTCGTGAGCCTCCCGCAGGGTGAAGATCCCGACTCGTTCGTCCGGAACAACGGGGCGGATGATTTCCGCGCCCTGGCAGACAAGGCGATGAATTTTCTCGACTTTAAGGTCGAACAGTTCCGGGCAGCCGGATTGTTGGCGTCACCCGAAGGCCAGACACGTGCCGTGCGGTCGATTGTGCGGACGATCGCCACCATGAAGGATGAGCTGAAACGCAATCTGTACATCAAGCACCTGTCTGAAACGTACGGGATTTATGAAAGTGTGCTGTTCCGCGAGCTCGAAAAGCAGGAGGGAAAAGCGGCAGCGGAGTCGAAATGGAGGCCGGAGAAAGCTTCAGAGGCTGAGGAGCCGGTGTCGAAAACGACGGTCGCTTCGATGCCGCCGGTCGACAGGGACCTGCTCAAAGTGATGATCGAAAACGGACCGCGTATCATCGAATTGGTTGCAACTGAAACGAGCAACGGGGATTTCTCAACCGGAGTCGGCTCACGGGTCTTCAGCTTCCTCCTTGAGCGGGCCCGTATGGAAGAACCATGGGATCCGGCCGGAATGGTGGACGATATCCGTGATGACGAGGTAAGGAACATTGTGACCGAGCTCCTTTTTAACAAGTATGAGATCAGCAAGGGGTGGGAGGCGCGCGATTCTGCCCCGGAGGAAGTTGATCCTGAACTGATCGTCACAGGGTGTCTCGAGCTGAGGCAAAGAGAACGGCTTGAGCGCGAAATTGCCGACAATCAGAAGAGCCTTCGCGCCGCATCCGCAAGGGGAGAAGACCTGAAACCGTACCTCCTGCGGCACCGGGAACTTCTGAACCGGAAACATCGCACAGCCGGGGCGCCAGCCGGTCAGCAGTGAGCTGGGTCCTCGGCCTTGTCAGCGACAACCTTACCACGGCCCTCCGAAAGAAGGTTTCCTCTGTTCATAGTTCTCCCCTTCACACCTATTCTGATTCACACACGCATCTGATAGCAGGCGGCCTGCCTTCAACGCTCCTGTTCGATGGTACAGCCGGTCCCTGTCCCCTGGTGGTCCTCGGGTGTGGAATCCGCTCTCGAGCCGGGTGCGCGTCAGGAATGGACGCTCATCACTGGCGCGCCATCATTGCCGGGCGCGAGTCTGATGTTCGGGATATTGATGGCCACTTTCTGGTGATTTCTCCCCGGGGGAGGGAAGTGTACTGCTGGTCCGATTCCCTCGGTCTGCGCCGTCTCTACTCCATTCGACGGGATGAAGGAACATTCTTTTCGAGCAGAATCGATCTCCTCGCGAAGCTCGCCGGAGGTCTTTCTCTCTCTCCCCGGAAATTTGGCGGCCATTGGCTCACGTTCAATCAAATGTCATTTGAAGGGTTCCACGAGGGAGTGATCCGGACAGGTCCCGGTTCGACCATGATCCTCAGCGCCGACAATGTCCGGGTGAACCACAGGCTCTTTTCTCCGGGGAACATTTCGGTGGAGCCGGATGTCTTCACAGATCTGTTGAAACAATATCTCGCTTTCGAGCCGGCGGGTGGGAAAAAGATGGCCTTTGGCCTTTCCGGGGGGCTCGATTCCCGTCTGCTCCTGAGCCTCCTCCTTCCACAGAAAGAGCGATTCTACCTTTATAGCCTCGGGAACGAAGCCGAACCGGACTGTACTGTTGCCCGTTCGATTGCCAACGATCTGTCACTGGAACAGGTTATGCTTGGGGAAGAGGTGCCTTCCGCTGATATCTGTCTCGATCGTCTGAGAAGATATGCCGCGAGAACGTACGCGTTTTCTCCTGCATCGTCATTTCATAAACTCGGGGTTTTTGGCAGACTTCATGAACGTGGATCGTATGTCGTTGACGGAGGGATGGGGGAAATTGTCCGCCGGCAATTTCTGAATCGGCTCCGGGTCCGGGGCCGGCGGTATCTTGAAAATGCGCGTCCGTCGGAGATCTTCCGGCATATGCAGGTTCCGGTCCCTGACATCTTCAAACAGGAGGTCATCCGGGAGATGCGGGCGGGAGCCCTTGAGGATATCGGGACGGCGATGCAACGGCTTCCCCCCGGGTGCAGCCACGATGACATTCTTGACACGCTGATCGTCCGGTACCGCTATCCCAACTACGCGGGGATCGAGCAGAGCCGGATGGATGAGGAGGTCCTCAGCCTGACGCCATTCTGCCAGGCTTCTGTCGTGAACTCGGCATTCGGACTTTCCGCGTCGCACAAGCGAGGCGCGAGGCTGTTTCGGAGGTTGATCCGATCCGGGAGCCCTCAGCTGGCATCGTATCCTCTTGTGAAGGGAGGCAGCCGGTATCCCTTCAGCCTTTCCCCGATCTCTTCATGGGTCTGGACCGGTGTTCAGAAGAGAATCGGGAGATCATATGAGGATCCCACCCGTGATATCGTTTTGAAGAAACTCGGCCCCTATGTCAGGGATCAGGTCCGGGCCGGCGCTGTTCGTTCGTATGAACTGTATGACTACCCGTCAATACTGCAGTGCGTTGACTCATACTATGAAGGCGATGAAACGAAGGGGAGCTTTGTTGACCGATGGCTCTCATTTGAGATCTGGCGCCAAATGACGGGAGGTTCCGGCGATTGACCGTTTGCAATTGAAACGTCCTTGGCCTATATTTTTCTTGTTTTCTTATCACATGGGATCGCCAACTGTTCTCCAACCGGAAAAAGAGCCCAGATGAAAGGCCGAAAAGAATTCTGATCGTTCGGACCGACCGGCTGGGAGATGTGGTGCTTACACTTCCCATTCTTCCGCTCCTCCGCTCCTGCTTTCCCGATGCACACATTGCCATGCTGCTGAAGCGCTATACCGGCGATATTGTAGAGGGGAATCCCTATCTTAACGAGTTGCTCTGGTATGATGATGAGAACGGACCCGTTCCCCTTTCCCGAATGCGGAGAGAAATCAGTGCCCGGAAGTTTGATGCAGCTGTCGTCGTGTACCCCCGTTTCAGGCTTGCGTGGCTGATCGCGCGATCCGGTATTCCGCTCAGAATCGGGACCGGCTACCGGTACTACTCCCTGTTGTTCAACAAAAGGGTGTACGAACACAGGAGACTGGGAGAAAAACATGAACTCGAATATAACATGACGCTGCTCCAACAGCTCGGCTGTGGTCTGTCCGGCGGCCCGGAGTTCGTCATCGACATTCCGGCGGAAGCACGGCGAAAAGCCAAAGACCTGATCAAAAAATCAGGTGACCGACCGGTCGTCATCATTCATCCCGGTTCTGGCGGCTCTGCCCGTGAATGGCCGGCATCAAAGTTTGGAGAGCTTGCAAAGCGGATGGTCAACGAAGACAATGTTAGCCTGATGGTAACAGGGGCAGGGAGTGATGCGGCGGCCGTCAACGCGGTGGTTGAGGCATCGGGTGGAAGAGCGATCTCGCTCCTCGGCAAGCTCACCGTCAAGGAGCTTGCGGCGTTGCTGGAGGCTTCGTCGCTGTTCGTCGGCAATTCCACCGGTCCGATCCATATTGCCGCGGCAATGGGAACGCCGGTTGTCGGCCTGTACCCTCAGCACACGGCAATGAGTGTCCGTCGATGGGGACCCTGGACTCCCGACAAGCAGCTTTTTGTTCCCTTGAAGCCGGTCGATTGCCGCGAATGCGAAGGCCTGCCCGGCTCACCATGTGCCTGTATGGAGAGTATTGCGGTTGAACCAGTCCTCTCAGGCGCCCGGGAGCTGCTCAGACTCCGCAGAACCAGGAAGCCGGACGCACGGGAGACCGGAGCAATGACCGCATGAGGGGCATGCTGACGATCGGGTTGCTGGTAAGCATAGGGCTGGTATTCGCCTTCACACTCCCGCCTGAACACCGGATGACGGTCTCTGAACACGGCGTACCACCTGATACGACGGAGAGTCAGGAAAAACAGGACTCGGTTGCCCCGTTTGTCTTTCGAAAGATCAGGAATCATGCATTCGGTGTGGGTGAGCGCCTCGTGTTCGATGTGAACTACGGGCTGATCACAGCCGGTGAGGCGATCATGCATGTGGCGGCCTATGATACGCTGTACAACCGTCCGTGCTATCGGGTGGAATTCCGGGTGAATTCCGCTCCGAGTTTTTCCTGGATCTACAAGGTGGAGGACCGGTACCTGACCTTCATCGATACCGAGACCCTCGCTCCGTGGAGGTTCGAGCAGCACATCCGTGAGGGGTCATACAGGCGGGACTTTGTCGCCGATTTCGACCAGGTGAACAATCGTGCCATCACCGCCGACAGTGTCTATTCGGTCCCTGCGTACGTGCACGACATTATGTCGGCGTTCTATTTTTCCAGAACACTGGACTTTTCAGACTCAAAGCCCGGCGACGATGTCCTTCTCCACAACTTCTACAAAGACACAAGCCACGAACTGGTTGTCCGCTTTCTGGGGCGGCAGGAACTTGAAGTCGAAGCGGGGACCTTTCGGACGATTGTCGTCGAACCTCTTGTTCGGGAGGGTGGTCTCTTCAAGAGTGAAGGGAGGCTGGTTGTGTGGTTGACGGACGATGAACGGAAAATGCCGGTACGTGTCAATTCCAAAGTGGTGATTGGTTCCATCGATTCAGAACTTCGAGAGTATTCGGGCCTGATCGGCCCGCTACCGTCACGCATACGATAGAGGTCTGCCTATGACACGATATAAGCGTGCCGATCTTTCAGGCATCAAGACGATCTCCATCCGTTCCCGGAAGAGCAATGTCACCCCGGAACAGTTCGCACGGCCGTTCGACGGACGCACAGGCTCCTTCGCCGAATTCGCCGGATCACTTCCCGATGTGCTCGTCGCGAAGGACCTGAAGGCGCTTGTCCGGGATATTCTGGAGTCGAGAAAGGACGGGAAACCGGTGATTCTGATGATGGGAGCACATGTCATCAAGGTCGGCCTTTCTCCGGTTCTGATCGATCTGGTCAAGCGCAATATCGTAACGACGGTTGCCATGAACAGCGCTTCAGCCATCCATGATGTGGAGACGGCGATGTGGGGGAAGACATCGGAAGATGTTGCGGCGAATCTGGGAGACGGCCGTTTCGGCATGGTTCGTGAAACAGGAGAATTCATCAACCATGCACTGACGGAGGCTCATCGTGAATCCGATCTCGGATACGGTGAAGCTCTGGCGCGGAAACTGATGGAGGCGAGCCCGCGATTCCTCGAACACAGCATTCTTGCCGTCTGTTACTCACTCGGCATTCCCGTCACAGTCCATGCCGCGATCGGAACCGATATCATACACCAGCAGCCCACGATGGACGGGGCCGCAACCGGCGAGCTTTCCTTCCGGGATTTCCGCACACTCAGTGAATGCTGCATGGGCCTGAGCAAAGGCGGGGTGGTCCTGAATGTCGGGTCCGCCGTGATCATGCCGGAGGTGTTCCTCAAGGCACTGACGGTTGCAAGAAACCTCGGACGGAAGGGAGGCCGATTTACCACGGCCGTCTTCGATATGAATGTCCATTACCGTCCCTCGATGAACGTCCAGCAGCGGCCGACCGCAGGAGGCGGCAAGGGTTACTATTTCACCGGGCATCACGAGATCATGATTCCGCTTCTGGCGGCGATGATTCAAACCGGCATGTCAACACCGAAGAAAGGAACGCGGTAATGGCTGTTCCAATCGAGCCGGTGAAACAGGGCGTCCTCGCAAGGATGCCTGCGATTCCGTTTGCCGCTCTTAGTCTTCTGATCATATTTTTTCTGTACCAGGCGGTCGGCGGAGCAGTCACCTTCCTCGTCATGGGCGGAATGGCCAACGAGGAGAATGTTGCGACGGCGCGGTGGCTCACCCTTGGAGGTCAGCTTCTCTTTATCCTGATTCCAACGTTTCTGCTGGCAAGGGGGAGAGGGGTCGGAAACCGCGTTTTCCCGGTGCGGAATGTACGCCTGTCGGAAATTCTCGTTACTCTGGTTGGCATTCTGGCTCTCCAGCAGGTGCTTCAATCATACATGCTGCTGCAGGATCAGATTCCTCTTCCCGATTCGATCCGCGATTTCGTCGATCCGTTCAAGCAGATGATCGAGGAAACATACCGGGTGCTGGTCACGGCTCATTCCGGACCGGAGTTTCTTGGTGTCGTTCTCGTCGTTGCCGTGATTCCGGCGCTCGCCGAGGAGCTTCTGTTCCGCGGACTGATTCAGGAGACTCTGGCGACTTCCGTGGGCGGACTGAAGGCAGCGGTTCTGACCGGCCTCGTCTTTGCCGCGTATCATCTGAGCCCGTTCACATTTGTCCCTCTGGCTGTTCTTGGCATTTATTTCGGTTATCTTGTTTACCGCAGCAGGGGCCTGACCCTCGCTATCGTCGCTCATTTTGCAAACAACTTCCTTGCCTGTCTCGC
>JAOUDE010000353.1 GCA_029859455.1 Ignavibacteria bacterium
CTGCTTCAGAGTGACATGTTTGATATGCCCGGGAGCGACGACGTTGCATGTAATGCCGTTCGCGATCTCATCCTTCGCGATCGACCGGAGCAGAACGTTCCTTGCCGCCTTGCCAATATGATAATCGTACGGTGGTCCCGACGGGTAATCCGCGCCTGCCATTCCGATCCCGATGATCCTCCCTGAGCCCGCCGCCCGCATGTACGGGAGAACCAGTTTGATGGCGTAGAACAGCCCATCGATTTCGGCCTTGATCACCGAGCGCCACATTTCCTGATCGATTTCTGTGATGTCGCGCTGCTGCCATGCTCCACCTGCATTGCAGACGAGGAAGTCGATCTTCCCGTACAACGTGATCACTCCGTTAACCATCGCACGCATCTCATCTTCTTCCCTGGTGTCTGCTTTGATCGCGTATCCCTTTCCCCCCAGCGCCCGGATTTGTTCAAGGACCTTCTCCGCGGCGGACATATTATTCGGGTTGCCGGTTCCGTAGTTCAGGACAACCTTTGCTCCCTCCTTTGCGAGGGTAAGCGCGATACTCCTCCCCATGCCTTCCCCGGTGCTTCCGGTAACAACGGCGACCTTATTTCTGAATGGGATCATGTAGCCCTACTCCTTGGCGATCATTCCAGGCGACCCGGCCGGGGCTTCAGTCTCTTTGCTGTCAAGCGAAACCGGCAGGGACTTCTCGTTCTACTTTAGGTGAGAAACTCTTGCAGACATACCCAATGTAGGTCTACCAGCGTGAAGAATCAAGGAGCGAAAGAGATGAATCCCGTAACAAAACGAGAGACGAAAGCGTAAGACTTCCGGATAGGGGTATTATAAGGGAGTCTATTCTTGAAGGTATTGGCCGTCATACTGTTTCTTGTCACCCCCGCTCTCATGACAGGCGGGGAGACATCGATCGTTTCACTGAGGGATTTCAGAACCGAGGAACTGAAGAGCGCGGGGATTGAAGTCTCGGCACCTGTTGAGGTCCGGATCACCGCCAGAGGTGGTGGCGAAGAATCAGGGTGGATGTCCAAAGGAGAGGAGGCGATGTTTGCCTCCGCATGGATTATTGATGCGTCCACCCGGAAGCCGGTCTGGGAAATGACGGTACGAAACAGTTCTTCAACTTCCAGGGATGACCGGGAATTCGACGGCCGGATCAGACTGGATGCAGGGAAATATGAGATCTACTTTTCGGCACCGATCTTCTCACACAAGAGCTGGAAATCTCATGTCGTGCTGAATATTGATCATCGGAGAAGCAGTCTCTTCGGAGAGGACGAAGACCAGGATGCCTGGTTTCTGAAGGGATGGTGGAGCGATGATATTCCGAAGTTGTGGGAGGAGCGCGCCGGGGAGTGGGGGATCGATCTGTTCGTTGATGAGGGACAGAAGTCACGGATCAGCTCTTTTTCTGCTCCAGCACCTCAGAACAACACACTGTTCCGGGCCGCCGGACTCGGCGACAATGTAATCATCCGGCAGGGCGTACGCGTCCAGAAGGATATGTCGGTCAAGGTTAATTGCATCGGTGAAATTCCGGTTGACGATGATCCGGTCGACTTTGGATGGATTGTGAATGCGGAGACCCGGGAGCGTGTGTGGGAAATGGGCTCACGGAATTCAAGCCATGCGGGCGGCGCACCCAAGAACAGGATGGTCGACCGGACCATTCACCTGGACAAGGGGCGATACGTCGTCTATTTTGTGACGGACGACAGCCACTCGGCAGACGACTGGAATTCATTCCCCCCCTATGATCCGTCGAACTGGGGTATCAGCCTTGCAGCCCGTTCAGCGGAAGACGTGAACGCCGTCGCGCTCTTCGATTACGAAGAGGTTCGTAATATCGTTATCGCGATCAACCGTGTCGGCGATGATGAACACCATCAGGAGGGTTTTACCCTGAAGCGACCCGCGTCGGTCAGGATCTATGCATTCGGGGAGAAGAGCTATTCCCGGCGGGAGCTGGCGGACTACGGGTACCTTATGGACGCACGGACCCGGGAGAAGGTATGGACCATGGATGTTGACCGGTGCCGCCATGCAGGGGGTGCCACGAAAAATGTCTGCATCGATGAGGTGGTGGATCTCCCCGCGGGATCGTATCTGGTGTCCTATACGACAGACGACTCCCACTCCTATGAGGATTGGAACGCGACACCCCCGTTTGATCAGGAGAACTACGGTATCACAGTCATGCTGGCCGGAGAGAATCCGGACCGGTCAGTCGTCGGTACATACGACGATGAACGTGCACGAGGCCTGGTGGCCCAGATTATTACAGTCAGAGACGGGGCGGACAAGAAAGAGTACTTCTCACTCGATGCTCCGACCCGTGTTCGTGTCTACGCTGTAGGCGAAGGGCAGAAAAGGACGATGTACGACTACGGCTGGATTGAGAGTGTGGACAAGGGTGTGACCGTCTGGGAAATGACCTATAGTTTGACTTTTCACGCGGGCGGAGCAAGAAAGAACCGGATGGTGAGCACCACGATCCTTCTCGATAAGGGTGAGTACGCATTGCGGTATGTGTCAGACGATTCTCATTCCTTCGGCGACTGGAACGAAGACCCGCCCGATGATCAGCGGTACTGGGGGATTTCGGTTTATAAGGACGAGTCGGACCCGCCGCTCCCCCCCACACCTCCGTCACCGCCCCGCTGAATGATGAGAGACGCCGGGAGCCTCCACACTCCCGGTTCGTTGATTCTCTGCTCGGCAATCTCTACCTTCCGTAAGCCTACTTCTCTCACCAACCGGTGAACTTCTATGTCCTCCAGCAGACGAAATTTCCTGAAGCAATCCGTTCTCCTCGGTGCCGCGGCGTCGACTCTCTCCGACAGCCTGCTCAAAGCGGCGGTCCCGCAGAGCGGCGGCGGCCCCGTGGTCATCTCCAGCGCCAACGGTCTGAAGGCGATC
>JAOUDE010000354.1 GCA_029859455.1 Ignavibacteria bacterium
CTGACGCGGTCTCTCCCGTTTGAGGTTAGAACGATGCGGCTCTATCTCGAGATGTCCTCTTTCTATGATCCTGAACGCAGACAATACAATTCGACCGCCCTCCTCGGACATCTGAGGCAACATCACTTCCGGGTAATTGAGAAGACGGAATCCATGCTGCTTGTCGTGCCCTACGACCTCTACATTCCGCCTCTTACCTTTGTCTTTGGAGAGGCGGAACTCGGCGGGCGGCTGGCGGTTGTTTCTACTTGCAGACTTGAGAACGAACGATACGGACTTCGGCCGGACAGCGAACTCCTTGCAAATCGCATTGTGAAGGAATCAATGCATGAAATAGGTCACATGGTCGGGTTGACCCATTGCTTCGAGCCTCACTGTGCAATGAGGGCCTCAACATCCGTCGAAGAAATCGACCTGAAGGGGGATAGATACTGCACCTCGTGTCGGGCGCTTTTTCCCTCAACGACGCCTGTCTAACGATCGTCGTGCGCCATCGGCAGTTCGGGATCACTGTATCCGTCCGGCCTCCAATAACCCTCCAGCTCAACCCCGAGACCGTTCGCTATCCGGTTGACAAAGTTGAAGTATCCGACAACGAGGGCGATATGAAGGATCGTCTCTTCACTCACCCCTGCGCGTTTGAGTTCCTCTACTCTCTCTCCCGGACTCTGCCCCGGGTGAAGGGTCAGTTCCTCCGCATACACGATCATCAGCCGCTCAGCGTCCGTCAACCCCGCAGGATCGTTCCCCGCACGAACCGCGTCCACAAGTGGACGGTCCTTCGAGACCCGGAGCAACGCATCAGCATGATGGTGAACACAGTACCCGCAATGGTTTGAGCGGGAGACAACGGTAGCCACAAGTTCCCTCTGCCGCCGGGTCAATGGACCACGGCCGAACATGATCGTTCGGTAGAGATCCACGTGGGGCTTAAGTGTCCCGGGAAGAAGGCTGTGAATCTTCAGGATGGTGTCGACGCCGCCCCATGGGGCCCGGTACCGGTCGTACAGTTCGCGGAGGTCAGGCCCTGCTTCGTCCTCAGGAATAATCTCGATGTAGGCCATTCGCTTCCCTGTTCTCCGATGATCGCACCGCACGTATGCTGGCATAGGTCGCAACACCATATGGCACACAGTACGTCAGGCAGATCTGGATCAACTCCGCGGTGGTCAGTACCCCGTCCAGCATCGCTTGGCCGTGGTTGATCAGAATCAGGATCGTCCCGACCACGGCAGCAACCCGCAGACCCCGCAGGAAGATATCCCGCCTGAACATCAGGGCAATGATCGATGATTTCCTGGAGCTCACTGTTTGGTGAATTTCTTGAACATCGCCCACGCTACCCAGAACGAAAGCCCGAGAATGATGGCCGGGAGGATGATTCCCAGGAGAGGACTCCCGATCCTTTCCAGAAGAAGAGCGCTCATTCGCTTTCTCTCCTCCGTTCATGCCGGCGGAATGACCGCCAGGCAAGAATCAGCCCCAGGAGTGAAGCACCGTACGCGATCGTCATCCCTATCACCATTGTCAGTCCCTTATCCATGCTTGCTCTCCCAACGCGTGTTCCTCTCAAGTTCCTCGATGTAATGTGCCTGTTTTTGTTCATATTCATGCGAAATTGCTTTCAGTTTCGGATCGATCACCCAGTGCATGAACGCAGCGGCAACCACTGCGACACAGAGAAGGATGAACCCGGGGAGCAACAGCAACAGACTGAGCGCCGTGCCCACCATAACGCATATGTAGATGATGGGCGAGAGAACAATCGCCACCCAGTCTTCCTTCGTCCACTCATCTGCTTCTGCAGCGGTCCATGTGCGTTTTATCATCGTGCAACCTCCGGTGACTTTCCAATAAGACCCTTGCGGATCGCCTCTTCACGAACCGGTCCCCACCACCCGATCGGTCTGGACATGACGTAGTACTTCACAAGATGCTCCATGTTCTCCGGTTTCGTCAGAAAGGTCACGGGAACAAAAATGAGCGCCCCCAGAACCATCAGAAGCCAGAACTGCTGATAATCCGGAAGAGGCGGGAGGATGTCGAACGCCGGGAGAATCCAGACCACAAGCCAGCTGAGCCCGAGGTTGGCCATCCACGCTGAGAGGTATCCCCATGCGTTGAACCGCCACCAGACCACCTGAAGGATGTTTGGCAGCCAGATCCCGGCCGCCATCAGCCAAAGGGCAAAAATGAGCCAGGAAGTGATCTCCTCCATCATCAGGCCATAAAAGAAGGAACCGACCAGCAGGATAACGGTCGCCACACGGCCAACCCAGACAAGCTCTGACTGCGACGCCGCAGGCTTGAAGTAATGTTTGTAGAGATCTCTGGTCGCGTACACCGCCCCGAGATTCAGATGCGTGGATATGGTTGAAAGATGGATCGCGATGATACCGGCAAAGAAGAAACCGACCATCCCCTCCGGCAGATAATCGAAGCCAATCCTGAACCAGCCCAGTTCATACTCGGCGGTGTCTTCAAGACCCGGAGTGAGGACATAGAACGCAAGCACGGCAACGCCCCAGATGGAGTTCCGGGCCAGGACAAGTAGCGACCCCCACCAGATGCTGTAGCTTGCATCCCGTACTGTCTTGTTCGACTGGATTCGCTGAGCCTCCGGGTACCAGTCGATACTTGTACCCATTCCGAAGCCACCAAGTATCGAGATCACCAGCATTGTCAGAAACCAGGCAACCGGAAAATCCCCGTCGAACCAGCCGCTGAACGCAAACGGGTTGAGGCGCCAGGATTCCCCCATCTCGCCGAGACGGGACACGATCATCTCCGGTCCCCCCGCGGCAATGATTCCCCAGATCGAGACGATCAGGATCATCCCGAATGCAATGATCCCCTGCTGGAGGTCTGCCATGACAACTCCCCAATATCCGGCC
>JAOUDE010000355.1 GCA_029859455.1 Ignavibacteria bacterium
TCTGGATCGACCTCCCCTGCAGGACGAGTTCCTTTGAGAGTTCCCGCTCAGCGCTCAGGTCTACCGCCTCATTGTCCGGGATTTCCATATGGCTCAAACCGACAAGCAGGGATCGGGATTGCCGCCAGTAGCGTTCCATCGATCTCTGATCGTCGTTCTTCGTTGTGGATTCCGCCGGCCCGGGGTCGGGGTCCGGATTCGCAAACAGAACGGTCAGAAGAGCGACCAGCGCGACGCCGGCGGTGGCGAAAGCCCATCGGGTAATGAAAGATTCCGGGAACGTTGTTGCTGCCGAAGACACAGGGGAAGAACCTGGTGTCACTTTCCGGGATACTCTGTCGAGAACAACTCGCTTCTGTTCCACCCAGTACGATTCATCCTGAAGGGATGCCGGATCGTGGACCGTGGCCGACATTGCTTCAAGCAGTGAGCCGATTTCTGATACATTCATGGTGCATCGATCGCAGGAATCGAGATGCAGCCGGATTTCATTGGTTGAGTGGTTGTCTGTTTCTCCCCGCAGGAATTCGTACATCAAACTCTCAACTTCGCTGTGTGTCATACCTTCTCTTCCTTCAGGAACCGAAGCATTCGTCGAAGCTTGTGGAGACCACGGAACAGGTGCGTTTTCACCGTTCCCTCCGAACACTGGAGAATCTCACTCACCTCCCTGGTTGAATAGCCTTCAATATGGCGAAGGATGACAACCTTCCGCTGCAGCTGAGGCAAAGAGTCAACAGCGTTGTTCAGGTGCATTCTCACCAGAGGTTCTCCTTCCCGGGTGTCTGAGCCGTTTCGGCCCGGAACGATCTTTTCCGGAGATCCGAACCTGAGTGTCCGACGCCGCCGCGCTTTGACGGCATTCAGGGAGAGGTTGACAACGATCCGGTATATCCACGTACCGAAACCTGACTCCCCCCGAAAACTGTCGAGCGACTGATGGGCGCGCACGAAGGCGTCCTGCGCGATCTCCTCCGCCATATGGTGGTCGTTGACGAAGCGGAAGGCGATGTTGTATGCCGGCTTCATGTGAGATTCGACGAGTCGACCAAACGCCTGGTGGCTTCCCTCCTGTGCCTGCCGGAGGAGAATCCGCTCATCGGCAGCGGTCATGAAGTCCCTTCGGATCAATGGTTGCTGGAAGTTAGACAAGTGCACCTGGTGGTTGGTTGACATGGTTGTCACGGGGGAGGAAAACAGAAGGGCAGACATGGTCGTCTGCCCCGGAGTACGGTCTTCAATGTCTGTTACTTATTTCATTGAGATGGCAGGTTCAAGGCTCCTGAAGACCCCGTGCCCGATTGTTCCGAGGTACACGGTTCCGTTGTCAGTAAGAGCGAAACTGCGGACTCCACACTCAGGCAGGCCGCGGCATGCCTTTGTCCAGGATGTGCCGCCGTTGACCGATGTGAAGACTCCCTGATTTGTTCCTGCGAGAAGGCTTCCGGATTTGGTGATGGCGAGCGCTCCGACATTGGGCGTTTCCAGGCCGGTATTGACCTCCACCCAGCGATTACCCTTGTCATTCGAACGGTAGATTCCGCTGCCATTCGTGGCAACGTACACGGCCCCAGTTTCATCACACACCACACTCCATACATCGGTGCTGGTCAGTCCGTAGTTCACCCGGGCCCAGCTCTCCCCGTTGTCCTCGGAACGGAAGACCCCGCTGTCGGAGCAGCCGACGTAGATTGTCCCGTCAGAGGCCACTTCGATGCTTTTGACGAAGGTGTTGGGCAGTCCTGCTCCGGACCATGATGCTCCGCCATCACCGGAAACGAATATGCCTGCGTATGCTGTTCCTGCGAGGATCAAGCCGTCAGGGGTTGTTGCGAGCGAAAGCACCTCCCGCGAGGTGAGTCCGTTGTTCACCTCATACCATGTGTTCCCGTGATCATCGGACCGAAAGACACCGCCGCCGAACGTTCCGGCGTACACAGGGCCCTGTTCGGTCGCGAGGACCGTAAAGAAATTGCCGGATGGAATGTCGTCACTGACAGAGGCCCATGAAACGCCGCTGTCAACCGAGCGGCTGATGCCGCCGTCGAATGTCGCTGCATACAGCGCGCCGTCTGCGCCAATGGAAAGCGATTCGACGATCCCGCCGGCAATCGTCCCGGCCGGTTTCCAATCGACCTGGCCGTATGCGGCGCCGGAAACCAGCATCGCACATATCGTCAAAATTCCTGGCAGCGTACTGATTCCGGATCGTTCCATCTCGCACCTCTGTCTACTGTTGATCAAACGTTTCGGCTTTCTTCAACGATCCCTCCGGCGAAATGTTGCACAGTCGGTTGAAGTGCGAAAATGCCTGCGTTTAGTTAGACGACGGAGTATGCGAAATGGTTGACAGAAGGGAGGAAATTGTGTCCGAAGAACGATCGGCGGGCGAAAGCTCGACATGAACCATTCATGCGCTCAATGAGGCCAATGAACGCCGTAATCGCCAATGATTCAATGATTCAATGGTGCAATGATCAATCGGTGCAAGGATTCAAAGCTGCTCGAGGAGGCAGAGATCGAAGAGGACGGAGCCAGTGGGCTGGATCGAGCGTCCGCCGGACAAACGTACGATCACACTGTCTCCAGGAAGAGTGCTCAGAGTATCGAACAACGTGTAGGTCTGCCAGCCGACGACGTTGATGGGGACGGAGGAACTGCTTTCAGCACCCGTTTCCCGCTTCAGGATCAGGGCGGCGGCTCCGTCGATAACGGTTTTCTTGCTCCAGACCGTGAGTTTGTAGACCTGATTTCCAGGGGTGGTCGGGACGGTCGTCTGTGCGTAAACAGGCGTCCCGGATGCCGTTATCATCGATGCCGACCAGAGACCCCCGTCAGGCGGGGTATCCGAGGAGAATCCGGCCCTTGTCAGGTCACTCACAGTCCAACCG
>JAOUDE010000042.1 GCA_029859455.1 Ignavibacteria bacterium
TCACCTACTCAATCCCGGTCGCAAGCTCGATCAAAATAAGAAATGGTAAACTGGAGTTAGTGTGAGAGACATCATTACGCTCGAGTGTTCGGAGTGCAAACGGAGAAACTACTCGACCACGAAAAACAAGAAGAAGCAAAGTGGCCGTGTCGAGTATAAAAAGTATTGTCGTTTCTGCTCGAAGCATACGAACCACAAGGAAACCCGCTGACGGCGACTGGGTGAAGCGTCGGGCGTGACCCGCGCGGTAATCCTCAGGGAAGGTGGAATCCCCTTTCGTTGGAGGAGACTCGTTCGATCTTCTGGTTGAGCCCTCCGATGAGTCAATACGTGAGTAGCTCAATTGGCTAGAGCAGCGGTCTCCAAAACCGCAGGCTGGGGGTTCGAGTCCCTCCTCACGTGCAAATGATTTCGTTGACTCCGCAGTTCCCTGGGGGGCTTTCAACAATAGCTGGTTGGACCGATGAAAGAAAAAATTATTGGCTTCTTCACCGACGTGGTGAAGGAGATGAACAAGGTGACCTGGCCGAAGCAGGAAGAGCTGCGCGATTCGACGGTGGTCGTGATCGTCGTGTGCCTTATTATTTCCGCCTTCGTGTATGCCGTGGACAAGGTCCTCAGCTGGGGTCTCACCCAGATCCTTTAGGAAAGAGAACGATGAGTTCAACCGACAAGAAATGGTATGTCCTCAGGACCTACTCCGGTCACGAGAACAAGGTCAAGAGCTATATCGAGAACGAAGTGGCTCAGGCCGGTTTCGAAGACCGTGTATCGTCCGTGATGGTCCCGTCCGAGAAGGTGATCGAAGTGAAGGACAAGAAGAAGAAGAGCAAGACGCGGACGTTCCTTCCCGGTTACATTCTCATTGAGGCAACGCTCGACAAGGAAGTCACTCATCTGATCCTGAATACACCCTCCGTCATCAGCTTTGTGGGTCCGAGGAATGAACCGGCCCCGCTTCAGCCGGCTGAAGTGAGACGATTGATCGGGAAGATGGAGGAGCGGAAGAGTGTAGAGGTGATGGAGGTTCCGTTCAAGGCGGGAGATGCCGTGAAAGTGACGGACGGACCATTTACAAGTTTCAACGGGTTCGTGCAGGAGGTGAGTGAAGAGAAGATGAAGCTGAAGGTGATGGTCTCGATCTTTGGACGGAAAACTCCGCTCGAACTGGATTTCAGCCAGGTCGAAGCAGAGAAATAGAAGACCCTTGTCGTTATTCAAACAGATTGAAACAACGAAGAGAAGAGCATGAAGAAAGTCGTTGGCTTTATTAAACTGCAGATTCCCGCCGGTCAGGCGAATCCCGCACCCCCCGTTGGCCCCGCGCTTGGACAGAAGGGTGTCAACATTATGGAGTTCTGCAAGCAGTTCAATTCACGGACCCAGGCCCAGGCCGGTCTGATCATTCCTGTTGTCATCACCGTGTTCACTGACAAATCGTTCACGTTTATCACGAAGACTCCACCTGCAGCGGTGCTGCTTGCCAAGGCTGCGAAACTCGAGAAGGGTTCTCCTGAGTCGAACAGGACGAAGGTCGGCAGTGTCACATCAGCCCAGGTGCGGGAGATTGCCGAGCTGAAGATGGTCGACCTGAACGCGAACGATGTCGAGGCGGCTATGAGTATGGTGGCAGGAACCGCCCGGAGTATGGGAATTACTGTCGTTTAATTCATCAGGAATAACAGTGGGAGTCCGCAACCGCGGACGCGAAACCACGCAAAGGAACATTCATGGCACAGAGCAAGCGCTTCAAAGGCGCAGTTGAAAAGGTCGATCCGAAGAAAGAGTATTCCGTCGAAGATGCGGTTCGTATCGTCAAAGAGACAGCAACCGCGAAGTTTGTCGAATCGGTCGACATCGCTGTCCGGCTTGGCGTCGATCCCCGAAAAGCTGACCAGGCCCTGAGGGGCACAGTTTCGCTCCCGCACGGAATCGGGAAGGAGGTCAGGATTCTCGTACTGACAAAACCCCCGAAAGACGAAGAAGCGAGGGCGGCAGGCGCCGACCATGTCGGACTAGCAGATTACGTCCAGAAAATTCAGGGGGGCTGGGCTGATATTGATGTCATCATCGCTTCACCTGATGTCATGGGTGAAGTTGGCCGGCTCGGAAAAATCCTCGGGCCGCGCGGTCTGATGCCGAACCCGAAGAGCGGTACGGTCACCCCTGATGTCGCCAAAGCGGTGCAGGAAGTCAAGGCGGGAAAGATTGAATTCCGCGTCGATAAGGCCGGAGTTCTTCATTCAACGGTTGGCAAGGCGGACTTCGAAGACCCGAAACTGGTGGAAAATATCATGTCGTTCCTGAATGTCATCGTCCGGATGAAACCGACTTCTGCAAAGGGAACGTATATTCGCGGCATCGCACTCTCCAGCACGATGGGGCCGGGGGTGCGGATCGACCGGAATGTGGTCGCCGTC
Organism: Ignavibacteria bacterium; assembly: GCA_029859455.1. Taxonomy (GTDB): domain Bacteria; phylum Bacteroidota; class Ignavibacteria; order UBA10030; family UBA6906; genus JAOUDE01. Next base: position 2,421 of record JAOUDE010000042.1, read on the forward strand.
CACTGACAGAAATTACGCACTCAATCAACAAGAGAACTGAGCTGGATTCATTGCCCGGCGGGAACGACCGGGGCTTCTCTCTGAATGCGGTTCGCAAAGGAAACCAATGAAGAGATCCGAAAAGGAACAGATTCTCTCCGAAGTCTCCGAGGTTGTCGGGAAGGCGACTGCCATGTACCTGACAGATTTTACCGGACTGACTGTCGAGGAGGTCACGGAGCTCCGTCGTGAATTCAGGAAATCGGGGATCGACTATAAGGTCTCAAAGAATACCCTGATCCGGCGGGCGCTGGAATCGGCCGGTGGCTATGAGGAACTCTCAGCGAAACTGGTCGGACCGACCGGAATTGCGTACGCCTACGATGATCCGGTGATGCCTGCAAAGATCATCAAGAAGTTTGTCGACAAGCATAACAAGCTGAGCCTCAAAGCAGCGATTGTCGAGAAGCAGGTGTATGATGGTTCCAGGCTCGGTGAGCTCTCCAGCCTCCCGAACAGGACGGAGTCGATAGCGGGGATTCTCGGATGCATCCAGTCGCCTCTGGCAGGTGTTCCCGTTGTCATGAATGCCATCGCGAGAGACCTGGTGAGCGTCATCGGAGAAATAGAAAAGAAAAAAGCAGCCTAGCTGCTGCCAACAGAGAGTAACACCTTTCATCCCAAAAGGAGAGATACAATGTCAGCTGTAGCAGAAATTGTCGCAAGCATTGAAAAACTGACCCTTCTCGAAGCCGTCGAGCTGAAGAAGGCACTCGAGGAAAAATTTGACGTCACCGCAGCAGCCCCCATGATGATGGCCGGGCCGGCAGGCGGCGGTGCTCCTGCAGCTGCAGCGGAAGAGAAGACGGAGTTCACCGTCATGCTCGAAGCGGCAGGTGCACAGAAGATCAATGTGATCAAAGTTGTCAGATCCGCCACATCCCTCGGTCTCAAGGAAGCGAAGGACCTCGTGGATGGCGCACCCAAGCCAATCAAAGAAGCGATCTCCAAAGATGAAGCCGAAAAGCTGAAGAAGGAGCTTGAGGAAGCCGGCGCGACCGTCACCTTGAAGTAAGGTTGCGCCGTGGCCCTGCACCCGGGCCGCTTCAGGTTCACCTGCCTGTTCCGTGCAGGCAGTCTGTTGTCGTCTTCAACAGATCAGGTATATCGTGGCTTCGACCCTCGTACGTCAGGATCCGTAAGCCGGTAACCCGGAAAGGGTACCGGCTTGCACCATTTCCGCCGCGCGGTCATTGATCTGCTGGTCGGCAGTCAAAATGAGTAATCAGATTGGTCACCAAGGAAGGAGCTGAGCTCTTGAAGAACAATTCGGTGAAGCGAATTTCGTTCGGAAAGATTCCCCACATCATTGAACCCCCCGATCTCCTGAATGTGCAGATGGAGTCATGGGATGGATTTCTCCAGGCTGATGTTCATCCGTCTCGACGCAAGAACAAGGGGCTGCAGTCGGTATTCAAGATGAACTTCCCGATTACAGACAGCCGGGAGAATTATCTCCTGGAGTTTCTCGAATACTACGTCGAAAAACCGAAGTACACGGTCCATGAGTGCGAGGAGCGCGGGCTGACCTATGCGGTTCCGCTGAAGGCGAAACTGCGTCTCTCGGCAAAGGCGGAAGACGGGACTTCCTTCGAAACAATGATCGATCAGGATGTCTACCTCGGCAACCTTCCGACGATGACCCACCGTGGTACCTTCATCATCAACGGGGCCGAACGTGTTGTCGTCAGTCAGCTGCACCGCTCGCCGGGTGCCTTCTTCAGTGAGTCCACGCACCCGAACGGGACGCCGATCTTCTCGGCCCGGATTATTCCTTTCCGCGGGTCCTGGGTGGAGTTCACGACGGACATAAACAACATCATGTATGTGTATATCGACCGGAAAAAGAAATTCCCGGTCACAACCCTTCTTCGTGCACTCGGCTATTCCTCGGATGACGATATCCTGGAATTGTTCAACCTCGTCGAAGAAGTCAATGCGTCCGCTCTGTCGCTTCCGGAATACGAGGGGAGGACGATTTGCAGTGACGTGGTCGACAAGAAGACGGGTGAGATCTTCGTCAGCAAGGATTCGATCCTGACGGAAGAGATCATCAAGAGAATCAAGAAGAGCACCATCAAGAAGGTGCGCCTCCTCGTCCCGCAGGGGATGCAGGGGTCGGTCATTGCCAACACGATCGCGAAAGACGTCTCGAGGTCCGAGGAAGACGCTCTGAGCGCAATCTACCGGCAGCTGCGTTCCGGCGACGCGCCCGATCTGGAGACAGCAAAGAACCTGATCGATCGACTCTTTTTCAATGAGAAGCGGTACGATCTCGGCGATGTCGGCCGGTACCGGATGAACAGCAAGCTCGGATTGACTGTCCCCGGAAACAACACCACGCTGATGAAGGAAGATATCATCGCCATCATCAACTATCTGACCGATATGATGCAGGGTAAGAAGTCGGTTGATGATATCGATCACCTTGGGAACCGGAGGGTCCGGACCGTCGGCGAACAGATCGCACAGCAATTCAATATCGGTCTGGCCAGGATGGCGCGGACCATTCGTGAACGCCTGAATATCCGTGATAATGAGAGCGTGACTCCGCAGGACCTGGTGAATGCCCGTACGATTACGAGCGTCATCAATGCGTTCTTCGGAACGAACCCGCTTTCGCAGTTCATGGACCAGACCAACCCTCTCGCCGAGCTGACCAACAAGCGAAGGATGTCTGCTCTTGGACCGGGGGGACTCACAAGAGAGCGGGCCGGCTTCGAAGTGAGGGACGTCCATTATACCCACTACGGACGTCTCTGTCCGATCGAAACGCCTGAAGGTCCGAACATCGGACTGATCTCCTCTCTCTGTATTCATGCACGCGTGAACGAGTTCGGTTTCATCGAAACGCCGTACCGCAAGGTGAAGAACGGGCGGGTGACCGATGAACTGGAATACCTCACAGCGGAGCAGGAAGACAACTATGTGATCGCCCAGGCAAATGCGCCGATCGATGAGAAGGGGAGATTTGTGAACGATCGTATCAAGGCGCGTTTCCAGGGGGATTTTCCGATTGTCTCTCCGGACGAGGTCCAGTATATGGACGTCGCCCCGAACCAGATCGTCAGCGCAGCAGCCGGCCTCATACCATTCCTCGAGCATGATGACGCGAACCGCGCTCTGATGGGTTCCAACATGCAGCGGCAGTCGGTTCCGCTGCTCAGTCCCGAGGCGCCCCTGGTGGGGACCGGGCTGGAAGAATCAATTGCCCGTGATTCCCGAACACTGATTGTGGCGGAACGGAGCGGGATCGTCGATTACGTCGATGCGAAACGGATCGTGGTGAGGTACGACATCGACGAAGGCAGCGTGGAAGCTCTTACGTCGTTTGAGGATAAACAGCGGGTGGAGTACCGGCTCACGAAATTCTTCCGGACGAACCAGGATACATGCATCAACCAGCGGGCAATCGTGAATCCGGGTGACAGGGTCAAGAAGGGAGACGTCCTCGCCGATGGACCGGCGACGCAGGTCGGCGAGCTTGCCCTGGGCCGGAATGTCCTTGTAGCATTCATGCCCTGGAACGGATATAACTTCGAGGATGCGATCATTGTCAGCGAACGTCTTGTCTCGCAGGACGTGTTCACATCGATCCATATCGAAGAGTTCGAACTGCAGGTGCGCGACACGAAACGAGGAGAAGAGGAGCTGACACGGGAGATCCCGAACGTCAGCGAGGACGCCACCAAGGATCTTGATGAGAACGGGATCGTGAGGGTTGGTGCCGAGGTGAAGGAGGGGGATATCCTGATCGGCAAGATCACCCCGAAGGGTGAGTCAGACCCGACCCCTGAAGAGAAACTTCTGAAAGCGATCTTCGGCGAAAAGGCGGGGGATGTAAAGGATGCCTCTCTGAAGGCGCCTCCCGGCATGAAGGGTGTCGTGATCCAGACGAAGCTGTTCAGCCGGAAGCGGAAGGATGCGGAGTCGAAGAAGGATGACAAGAAGCGGAGCGATCGTCTCGACCGCGAGCGGAGAAGGGTTCTCGCCGAATTGCGTGAACAGCTCGGACAGAAACTCGGTCTTCTTCTGAACGGAACAAAGTCAGCAGGCGTGAGGGATACGGACGGCAACATGGTGTTCCGTACCGGGACCCAGTTCCGGGAAGATTCGTTCATCCATTGTGCCCAGCTTGAATCCCTGGACCACAACAGTGAATGGATCGATGACCGGAGAAAGAATGCCGTCATCTCCAGAATCTACTCAAGCTACGGCGATAAGCTGAGCGCGATCGAGGAAGAGTTCCGGCACGAGAAGAACAAAATTCAGCTTGGGGATGAACTCCCGCCCGGCGTTGTGCAGCTTGCCAAGGTCTACGTCGCGAAAAAGCGGAAGTTGTCAGTCGGAGACAAGATGGCGGGACGCCATGGCAACAAGGGTGTGGTTTCCCGGGTTGTCCCGATGGCCGACATGCCCTACATGCCGGATGGAACACCGGTCGATATCGTGCTGAATCCTCTCGGAGTGCCCTCGCGAATGAACCTGGGGCAGTTGTTCGAGCCGGCCCTCGGATGGGCCGCGGACTCGCTCGGAGTAAAGTTCGCCTCGCCTATCTTTGACGGTGCGACCTGGGAGGATGTGCAGTCCCAGCTGAAGGAGGCCAACCTCAGCACGGCATCCACTGCGGTTCTGTATGACGGAAAGACCGGCGAACGGTTCGACCAGGAAGTGACGGTGGGGCAGATCTATATGATGAAGCTCTCCCACCTTGTTGATGACAAGATCCATGCACGGTCGATCGGACCATACTCGCTCATCACGCAGCAGCCCCTCGGAGGGAAAGCGCAATTCGGAGGTCAGAGGTTCGGAGAGATGGAGGTGTGGGCGCTGGAGGCGTATGGCGCTTCCCATGTCCTTCAGGAGATGCTGACCGTCAAGAGCGATGACGTTTCCGGACGTGCCAAGGTGTACGAAGCAATTGTCAAGGGTGATAATCTTCCCGAAGCGAATGTCCCCGAATCGTTTAATGTCCTGATCCGGGAACTCATGGGGCTTGGTCTGGAGGTGCGACTGGATTGATGAAGATCCGGAACGACCAGAACAGTCCGTCCACATCAGCGAAGGAAATCTAAGATGTTCATACATCACGAACGCGAAGCACGAAAAGCATTCAGCAGGATCACGATTAGCCTTGCCTCGTCCGACATGATACTCCAGCGGTCGCACGGCGAGGTGACGAAGCCGGAGACGATCAACTACCGGTCGTTCAGACCCGAGAAGGATGGTCTGTTCTGCGAGAAGATCTTCGGTCCCGTACGTGACTGGGAATGTCATTGCGGCAAGTACAAGCGAATCCGGTACCGGGGGATCATCTGTGACCGGTGCGGCGTCGAGGTGACACAGAAGAGTGTCCGCCGTGAACGGATGGGGCACATCGCTCTTGCCGTCCCGATCGTTCATATCTGGTACTTCCGCTCCCTTCCCACGAAGATCGGCTACATTCTCGGGATGTCGATGAAGGACCTCGAGAAGGTGATCTATTACGAGTCGTATGTGGTGGTGAATCCGGGAACCACGGGGCTTCAGAGGAAGGACCTGATTTCCGAGGAGCAGTTCTATGAGATACTGGCCACCCTGCCGGAGGACCATGACGACCTGGAGCCGACTGACAAGCGCCGTTTTGTTGCCAAGGTTGGCGGCGAGGCAGTAAAGGATCTGCTGAAGGAAGTCGATATCGAGTCCCTCGGGGCCGAGTTGAGGACACAGGTGCAGGAGGAAACCTCCGTCCAGAAAAAGCAGGAAGCGCTGAAGCGGCTTCGGGTGGTCGAGGCATTCCGGGAGCGGGAGGAGAGTGTCCTGAACAAGCCTGAATGGATGGTTCTGGATATCGTTCCTGTCATTCCCCCGGAACTCCGCCCCCTCGTTCCGCTTGAAGGCGGGCGGTTTGCGACATCGGATTTGAATGATCTATACCGGCGGGTCATTATCAGGAACAACCGTTTGAAGCGGTTGATCGACATCAAAGCACCTGATGTGATTCTGCGCAATGAGAAGAGGATGCTACAGGAGGCGGTCGACGCGTTGTTCGACAACTCCCGCCGTGTCAATGCAGTCAGGAGTGACAATAACCGGGCTCTGAAGTCGCTGTCGGACATGCTGAAAGGAAAGCAGGGGCGGTTCCGCCAGAACCTGCTGGGGAAACGGGTCGACTATTCGGGCCGATCGGTGATCGTTGTCGGTCCGGAGCTGAAGCTGCACGAGTGCGGACTTCCAAAAGACATGGCGGTCGAGCTGTTCAAGCCGTTCATCATCCGGAAGCTGATCGAGCGTGGTATTGTCAAGACCGTGAAGAGTGCAAAGAAGGTGGTGGATAAGAAGGGACCGGAGGTCTGGGATATTCTCGAACATATTATTGACGGTCACCCTGTCCTTCTGAACCGCGCACCGACCCTCCATCGTCTGGGGATACAGGCGTTCCAGCCCGTGCTGGTGGAAGGAAAAGCGATCAGGATTCATCCGATGGTCTGTACCGCATTCAATGCCGACTTCGACGGCGACCAGATGGCTGTTCATGTTCCCCTTTCCTTTGATGCGCAGATGGAAGCGCGCATTCTTATGCTCTCGAGCCACAATATCCTCTCTCCCGCCTCCGGAGGTCCGATTGTGACCCCGACGCAGGACCAGGTGCTCGGATGCTACTATCTGACGAAGTCCAGAGCGGGCGATGTCGGAGAAGGAATGAATTTCTATTCCATGGACGAAGTGATTATCGCCCACAACCTCGGGAGGATCGCTCTCCATACGCGTATCAATGTCCGGATCAATGGCGCCATGGTTGAAACCACTACGGGACGGGTGATCTTCAACCAGATTGTCCCGGAGGAGGTTGGGTTCATTAATGAGCTCCTGAACAAAAAGAGGCTTGTCCAGATAATCGCAACGTCGTTCAGAAGAGTGGGGAACCTCAAGACCTCGCAGTTTCTCGACAATCTCAAGGACCTTGGCTTCCGTTATGCAACGGCGGGTGGATTGTCCGTCAGTCTTGAAGATGTTGTAATCCCGGAGGAAAAGGGCGGGATCATCGAGAAGGCACAGAAGAACGTCGATCAGGTTTACAGTCAGTACTCCCGTGGCTTCATCACGAACGGGGAGCGGTACAACAAGGTGATCGACATCTGGACGAGGGCGACGACCCGTGTCGCGGAGCGTTTGTTCGATGCGCTCCAGCACGGCGATGAGGGATTCAATTCGTTGTACATGATGGTTGACTCGGGCGCTCGTGGTTCGAAGGAGCAGGTCCGTCAGCTGGCCGGCATGCGCGGTCTGATGGCAAAACCGCAGAAAAGTCTTTCCGGGGCAACCGGCGAACTGATTGAGAACCCGATTATCGCCAACTTCCGGGAGGGATTGTCCATCCTCGAATACTTCATCTCCACACACGGAGCCCGGAAGGGTCTGGCGGATACCGCACTGAAAACGGCGGATGCCGGGTATCTGACACGGCGTCTGGTCGATGTTGCTCAGGATTGCACGATCTCGAGCGAGGATTGCGGAACAATCCGCGGTGTCGTGACAGGTGCTCTGAAAGAAGGTGAAGACGTAAAGGAGCCGCTGGCAGAGAGGATTCTCGGGCGCGTGGCTGTCCATGACGTTCAGGATCCGATGTCGGGTGGAACGATTGTCCGGTCCGGAGAGCTGATCGACGAGGAAACGGCAAACCTCATCGCTGAGACCTCGATCGAGACTGTCGAGATCCGCTCCGTGCTGACCTGTGAAGCCAAGCGTGGTGTCTGTGCCCTCTGCTACGGCAGGAACCTTACAACAGGGACGCTGATCCAGCCGGGAGAAGCGGTTGGCATCATCGCTGCCCAGTCGATCGGTGAGCCGGGTACCCAGCTGACACTCAGGACATTCCACACCGGTGGTACCGCGAGTCTCGTGGCTTCGCAGTCGGAAGTCCGCTCGAAATTCGACGGGAAACTTCAGTATGAAGGGATCAAGTCGATCGAGGTTGACGGTGACAACGGGTCACGGATCATCGTGATCGGAAGAAGCGGCGTTGTGAATGTTCTTGACAAGGACAACCGGATGCTCACCAAGTACGATGTTCCGTACGGCGCGGTTCTTCTTGTCCATGACAAATCAAAGGTCGAGAAAGGGGAGATCATTTACGAATGGGATCCCTACAACGCGGTCATCATCTCAGAGCATGGCGGTATTGTCCGGTATCAGGATCTCAGAGAAAATGTGACATACCGTGAAGAGCCGGATGAACAGACAGGACATATCCAGAAGGTCGTTATTGATTCACGCGACCGGACACTCAGTCCGGGTCTCCTGATCGAGAACGAGAAGGGGAAGAAGGCGGCTGCCTACATTATCCCGACGCGCGCCCACCTTATTGTGGACGACGGTCAGGAAATTGCGGCCGGGACAATTCTCGTAAAGATTCCGAGAGATATCGGCAAGACGAGGGATATCACGGGTGGTCTTCCGAGAGTCACGGAGTTGTTCGAGGCTCGAAGCCCGAACGATCCGGCGGTCGTCTCGGAGATCGACGGCATTGTCAGCTTCGGTGGTCAGAAGCGGGGAGCCCGGGAGATCCTGGTGACGAGTCACGACGGCAAGGATGTCAGGAAATACCTCGTTCAGCTCGGAAAGCATATGCTGGTCCAGGAGAACGATTACCTCAGGTCGGGCGAACGCCTCTCTGATGGCGCGATCGATCCTCACGATATTCTCCGGATCCGGGGCGTCGGCACGGTGCAGGAGTACCTTGTGAACGAGATCCAGGAAGTGTACCGGATCCAGGGTGTGAAGATCAACGATAAACATATCGAGATCATCGTACGCCAGATGATGCTGAAGGTCCGTGTTGCCGAACCGGGAGATACGAGATTCCTGGAGGGCGATTACATCGAGAAGATCACATTCGAGGAAGAGAATGAGGGGCTGCACGACAAGGTCGTTGTGGTCAGCAAGGGCGATTCCAAGCTCCGGAACGGTCAGCTTTCCCTGAAGAAGAAGGTCCGGGAAGCGAATGCCGACCTGCGGAAAAAGGCCAAGAAAGTGGTGGAGTACCGGGACGCCCTTCCGGCGACATCCGAGCCTGTCCTGCTCGGTATCACCACGGCGGCGCTGTCGACCGACAGCTTTATCTCGGCGGCCTCATTCCAGGAAACGACCAAGGTTCTCACCGATGCGGCCATCTCGGCAAAGGTCGATAACCTGCTCGGCTTGAAGGAAAACGTCATTATGGGGCACCTGATTCCTGCCGGAACCGGTATGAAGAAG
>JAOUDE010000043.1 GCA_029859455.1 Ignavibacteria bacterium
AAAGTGCTCTGCGGACCTCTGCGCGCCACTGATGACAGAGGATTACGTCGTTCAGACGATGCCCGACGTCAGCCCGCCGAAGTGGAACCTGGCGCACACGACCTGGTTCTTCGAGCGAGTAATTCTGCAGGAACATGTTTCCGGTTACCTCCCGTTTCATGATCAGTACTACTATCTCTTCAATTCCTATTATCAGAGCCTCGGAAACAGATGGAACCGCACCAGGAGAGGCGTGGTGTCCAGACCGACAGTGGAAGAGGTGTACCTCTACAGGTCGGCGATCGACGAGCGTGTGGCGGATCTGATCAACCGCTGTGATGAAGAGTCATTCCGGGAGGTGTCCCGATTGATCGAGCTCGGGATTCATCATGAGCAACAACATCAGGAACTGCTCCTTACGGATATCAAGCATATCCTGGGGTCCAGTCCACTCCGGCCGGCGTACAGGAAAGCGCCTGTCGATTCCGGCACTCCGGGGGATTCCCCATCCTCCGCCTGGGTTCCTGTCGAAGGAGGCATTTTCGAACTCGGAGCGGAAGGTGATCGATTCTCCTGGGACAACGAGCGGCCGCGGCACCGGACTCTGGTCAGCGAATTTCTCCTTCAGGACAGGCTTGTGACGTGCGGGGAGTATACGGAGTTCATGAGTGATGGTGGGTATCAGAACCCTCTGTTGTGGCTCTCCGATGGATGGGACTGGGTGAATGCCGAAGGGATCGATTCTCCGCTGTACTGGGAACGTGACGGAGACCGCTGGTCCATGGTGACTCTCGAAGGAACGAAGCCGGTGACAACTTCCGAGCCCGTCTGTCATGTCAGCTTCTATGAGGCGAGCGCATATGCACGCTGGAGGGGAAAACGATTGCCGACGGAGGCGGAATGGGAGAAGGCGTCCCTGCTTGTCTCGAAGCCGGTGTCGTCCGGCAATTTCATTGAAAGCGGATTTCTCCATCCGCGGCCCGCGTCAGCCGGAGGAGCCGGCGAAGGACTGCTCAGACAGATGTTTGGCGACGTGTGGGAGTGGACCGGGAGCGCCTACCTTCCGTATCCCGGCTATCAGCCCGAACCGGGACCTCTCGGAGAATACAACGGAAAATTCATGAACAACCAGATGGTACTCCGGGGCGGGTCGTGTGCCACTCCCGCGAGCCATATCCGCCGTACCTATCGGAATTTTTTTCAGGGTGAAAAACAATGGCAATTCTCGGGAATCCGACTCGCCGCCGATCCCTCGTGACTCCCCGCTACAAGGTGCTTCTCGAGACGGATTATGCGGACTCGTTGAAGGAGACCGACGCCTTCGCGCTTGATGTCCTTGTCGGTCTTTCAGCTCAGAACAAGTTTCTTCCTTCCAAGTATCTCTACGACAAAGAGGGGAGTGAGCTTTATCAAAAGATCACACAACAGGATGAATACTATCCGACAGCAGTGGAACTCGGTATCATCCGATCGCATGTCCCGACAATCGGTCGACACGTCGAAGGGGCGCCGTTCCACCTCGTGGAGCTGGGGGCGGGCTTCAGCCAGAAAACGGTCACCATTCTTGAAGGTTTTGTCAGGATGGGACTTGAGTTCACCTACGTACCGATCGATATTGCAGAATCGGCTATGGGAAACCTGGACCGCGAGCTTACGAAACTCCTGCCCGACCTGCCGTTTCGCGGACTGGTAACCGATTATTTTAACGGCTTGAGATGGCTGAACAACCAGGCGGGGAAAAGGAACATCGTATTCTTCCTTGGATCTTCCATTGGCAATTTCACGAGCGGAGAGAGCCGTTTTTTTCTTCGAAATCTCTGGAACTGCCTCAAACAGGATGACATCGTGGTGATCGGTTTCGATCTGAAGAAGGATATTGAGCTTCTATTGAAGGCGTACAACGACCGTGAAGGAGTGACCAGCGATTTCAATCTGAATCTTTTGCGCCGGATCAACCGGGAACTTGGCGGGCATTTTGACCTGAGCAAGTTTCGCCATTTCGGGACATACGATGTGTTCTCCGGTGCAATGGAGAGCTACCTGGTAAGCCTGGAAGCGCAGTCGGTCGCGATCGACAAGATCGGGCGCCCGTTCAGCTTCGACCCGTGGGAGCCGATTCATACCGAGTATTCCTACAAGTATTTGATCACGGACATCGAGAAGCTTGCCGCGCAGACCGGATTTGAAATTCTGGAATTCTTCTTTGATGAAAAGCGGTACTTCACTGATTCGATCTGGAAGGTCCGGAAGACTTCACAGTAGGCTGCCTCCGTCGGGGACAAGGGTTGGTCGTTACCGGCGAGTGTATTCCTTCATCTCAAGGAACGCCGATTTGAATCGTTCGGATGCCTCGCGGTGCCGCACGATGGGGGAGGGATAATCCCTGCCGATGACACATTGAATTTCCTTTTGCAGGATAGACGGCATCGTCTGGGGCGCGTACAGGAAACGTGATGGGACGTTCTTCAGCTCCGGAACGAATTTTCGGATATAGGTTCCTTCCGGGTCGAACCGTTTCGCCTGCAGTTCAGGGTTGAATATCCTCAACGGTCTCGGGTCAACTCCAGTTGATGCAGCCCATTGCCACCCTCCGTTGTTTGATGCTTTCTCGATATCGATCAGTTTTTCCTCGAATACCTGTTCACCCAGTTTCCAGTCATGCATCAGATCCTTCACCAGGAAGGAAGCGACAACCATGCGGACACGGTTGTGCATCCATCCGGTCCTGTTGAGTTGCCGCATTCCAGCGTCCACAAGGGGGAACCCGGTTCTCCCTTCTTTCCAGGCCTCGAATTGTTGAGAATCAAACCGCCACAGGAGCCGGTCGAATTCCTGCCGGTAATTAGTTTCACGTAGTCGCGGAAAGTGATGGAGGACGGTGATATAGAATTCGCGCCAGATCAGTTCATCGAGAAACCGTGATGTCCCCGCTGCGGTTGCTGGTTCTGCGAGCGCTGGCTCCAGATCGTCAATGATCCGACGGGGGGAAATGCAGCCGAAACGGAGATACGGGGAAAGACGGCTTGTCCCATCCGTTCCCGGGAAATCCCGGTCTGTTTCATACGTTTCGATCCGGCGTGACCTGAATCTCCGCCAGATGGACAATGCCTCGGTTTCTCCGCCGCGTGCGAATCGGTCCGGGATAGATACCGTGCGTCCGAGTTCGGCTGCACCCAGGATGCTGCCCGGTGAGATCTCAGGGCTGGTGAAGGGACCCGGTTTGGCGAGCGGTTTCCCGCGGGCCAGGCTCTTCCATTTGTTGGCAAACGGAGTGAACACCACGTATGGTTTCTGCTGTCCGGTCAGGACGGTACCCGGTTCGTGGACCACCACGTCATGGAATGTACGGACCTCCAGGCCGCGATCCTGCCATAGCTTCATGACGGCGGCATCTCGTTCAGCGTTTGAAGGGTCGTAATCCCTGTTGAAACAAAGGGCGGCGGGCCGGAGCTCATCGATCAGCCGACGGTGACACTCGAGGGCCGATCCGTGACGGCATACAAGCCGTCCGCCAAGGGTTCGGAGACTCTTGTCCAGGTCTCTCAGACACTCCGCCTGAAAATCGAACGCGGCACCGTCAGACGGGATCCTCCGGATCAGGTCGGAGTCGAAAATAAACAGCGGGACCACCGGTGCGCCGGACGATGCAGCATGGGTGAGCGCCGGATGATCGTCAACCCGAAGGTCTCGGCGGAACCAGACGATGACAGGCTTCATAGAAGAAAAATGCCGGAGGGAATTCCCCCCGGCATTGTCGCGTTGTGGACACACGTCATGTTACTTTACGAAGAGCATCTTTTCAGTCAAGGTCAACCCTCCGGCCGTGAGCCGGTAGAGATAGATTCCACTGGCCACGGCAGCGCCTGTGCCGGTCTTACCGTTCCAGAGAGCCGATCTGATCCCCGGCGTCTGCACTTCGTTGACAAGAGTAGCGACTTCCTGACCGAGGGTGTTGTAGATACGGAGAGTCACGAGGCCCTCTTCAACGATCGAGTACCGGATCGTCGTTGAGGGGTTGAACGGATTCGGATAATTACCGATCAGTTTTGTCTCGGTCAGCTCATCCCGTGTCTTTCCGATCTGTGTGATTTCTTCGTACTCGTTCCAAAGAGCCTCCCACTGGGGGTCGGAAGGAGCGTCCACCTGACAGGTAACCACATCTTCAGGATAACACCCTGCCGGATCAACCAGCTCCACGGTATGTTGTCCCATGCCGGCGTGAGGAACAGCCATGCGGGCCACCGAGCGAGAGCCGTCCGAAATGACCGTGACTTCGATTGGTTCCCCGTCCACCAGCCAGGTCAGAACATCTCCGCTGAAGTCTCCGTTGAGGATCTTGACGATCGACTGGACCGCGCCGGAGCTGTTGCACCTTGCGCCGTATATTGTGATGTCGTCACAGGTGATCGATGTCATGGAGGCCGGATCTCTCCGTGCGTGCATGACGATTCCGGTGAGGGGTGACCTGGTGAGAAGCTCATAATAAGCGATGTGAACAGTACCGTCATCAGCGACACCGATCGAGTTCGCCTGGCCGATGATGGTGGATTCATTGTTCACATCAACGATGGTTTCTATCTCCCATGATGATCCGTTGAATGTCGCATACTTCACAACCGTTTCATCATTGTAGCTGATGTGAGGGGTATCGCTCGCATCGAGATCGAGGGAGGTCAGTGTTCGGGCGAATTCAAGGTAGACGCGGTGCAGCGTATCAACAACGGCAATGTCCCATGATGCGCCGTTCCAGCTGGCGTACTTTACCAGCCCGGTACTGTCAACGAGATGCTCGTAGTAGCTGATATGGGGATTGCCGGATCCGTCCAGTTCGAGTGAGGGGAACCTCCCGACATCACCGGCCGATTCCACTGTTGAAAATGACCATCCGCTCCCGGGGTTGGTCGCATACGTCAGGTCCGCCGTGATATCATCATAGAAAGCGATATGGGGATTATCATTGTCGTCAAGCTCGAGCGAGGTTCCGGTAAAATAGTTGATCTTCGCAGACCCGATCGCTTCAACCTGCCAGGAGACGCCGTCAAATACCGCGTACTCGATACCGGTCGATGTCGCACCGAAGTTGCTCGGATCGATGCTGCTCGTTCTCGGAAGATTATTCGAATCGTATTGCAGAGAGTTGTCCCATCCGTCATGGTTGTCGGATACAATCACCTCAAGGCTCCATGTCGAGCCGTTGTAGTGAGCGTACATTTGCTCGGGGACCGGTGAGTGCCGGTGAAAATTCAACCCCGGGAGGTCGTTCTGATCGATGGCAATCGATGGTGGTCCGTAGAAGTTCCCTGACGCAGCAGTCAGTGTGTCAAATTGTTCCGTGATGGAATTCCATTGCGCATAACGGACCCATCCGGTCGCGACCTCATAAATATATCCGATATGGGGATTGCCCTGACTATCGAGCGCCAGCGAAGGTTTGGTGCCTGTCGCAACGACTCTGGTGGACCAATCCTGAGCGACTGAAGTCCATGGCAGGACAAGAAATGTGAGCAGCAGAATGCTGAGAATTCTCATAGTACCTCCTGAGCAGTGACATTGGAGAATAAGTGGAAACGGGATGAAAGAAAAGGAAAGCCCCCGATTACAGTAACGTAACATGTAACATGCGGAAGAAGTTGCAGAGATGCAACTTTCGGGGCGGAGGGAAGAATCAGTCTTGATCGCGGTCACGTCGGCCGGGGGAGCCAAAGTGACGAAACGCGGCGAAGAACTGGCCGACATAATGCTCCGGGAACGGTATCTTCAGGCCGAACTCGGTCGCCTTTCGGGGTTTTGGGAAGAACGCCGTTCCGAAGAGCCAGTCCCAGACAGCGAGCTTGGTCGAAAAATTCCTGTTCCGGCCTTTCCCTGTGGTATGATGCCACCGGTGCATCTCCGGTCCATTGATGATCTTCTGGAGTCGTCCGGTATTGACGTTGAGGTTGGAGTGAATATACATACCCCAGACAGCACTTATGACTCCTTTATACGCAATGACCTCGGGCGATGCGCCGAGGAGAACGATGGGCATGAATTCGACCGTCTGGTTGATCAGAATCTCGAACGCGTGGGATCGTGAACCGGATAACCAGTCGACCACTCTTGGCGTATGATGCGCCTCGTGAAGGCGCCACAGGAATTTGTTGGCATGCTGCCAGCGGTGCATCCAGTAGATGTAAAAATCGTGAGTAATCGTGAAGAAAAGAAGCTGGAGCCAGAGGGGCCAGTCCGAGAGAAGCTGCATTCTGGACAGACCGGTCCACGAGTCAACATTTTCAATGATCCAGGTGAAGATGACGATTCCCAGAACGTAACTCTGTGCGATCGTGTAAAGGGCGAGATCATCAAAAAATCCCTCGCGAAAGAGACGTTGTCCCTTGTTATAGGGGAAGATTCTCTCAGCGATGACAAAGAGAAAAGAGGCGGAAATGATCACCGCGATCGACCATCGTTCCGCCTCAGACATGCTGAGGAAGTATTCCCTGGCCGTGATCAGGATATCTTCCATGGTCCTGCTTCGAGCGCCCCGGTTCAGCCAGTATGGCCGACGGCCGAGGGGACTCTCCTCAGTTTCTTCCGCTGTTTTACTTCGGTTTCATACACTTTCTTGATACCGTCACCAAGCGCCTTTTCGACATCTCTGATATTCTGAACCATATGTTCGAAACCGCGGACTTCGACCGAGGCCGCCTGGTCGCTCCCCCACATTGCCCGGTCCAGAGTAATATGCCGTTCGACAAACGCTGCTCCCAGAGCGACTGCCGCCCAGGTCGGCGCCAGGCCCACCTCATGCCCGGAGTAACCAACCGGACAATCCCCATACCGCTCTCTGAGTGTTGTGATCATCCGCAGGTTCAGCTGTTCGGGTGGACAGGGGTAGGTTGACGTGGAGTGGGCAACCAGCAACTGATCTGTTCCATGTGCCTGAACCGCTGCGTCGATTTCCTGCATAGTCGACATCCCGGTTGAAACAATCAAAGGCCGGCCGGTCCGCTTCTTCCTGAGAAGCAGCTGTGTGTCTGTCAGCGACGCCGAAGCAGCCTTATAACAGGGGGGATCAAACTGTTCCATAAAATCAACTGCTTCTTCATCCCAGCATGACGCAAACCACTGAATACCGAGGCTTTTGCAATACCGGTCGATCTCGCGGTACGCAGCAACATCGAATTCCACCTTATGCCGGTAGTCAATATACTTCATCCTTCCCCACGGAGTCTCACGCTCGACATTCCACTGGTCCTTCGGGACACAGAGTTCAGGCGTACGCTTCTGAAATTTCACCGCGTCACATCCGGCTCGTGAAGCTCCAAGGATGAGCTTCCGGGCAAGATCGATCGATCCGTTATGGTTGATCCCGATTTCCGCGATGACATAGACAGGGTGTCCGTCACCCACCTGCCTGTTTCCGAGATTGCGAACCGCTCTGGCCATACGTTGAGTCCCCTTGTTAAACTACGCGGATTTATTCAGGCGGAGAATCCACTCAGCAAAATCACGGAATGCTCCATTGCCTCCGGGCTTTTCGCACCGGTAGTGAACGGCCCTTCGAACGACCGGCATTCCGTCCTGAGGACAGGCAGTGAGTCCCTGCGGTGTGATAAGGTTGATAATGCCCAGATCATTCACATCATCACCGATATACGCCAGCTGAGAGGCCTGCAGCCGTGTTTCCTTCAGGATCCTCGGGAGATACGCCCCTTTGTCTTTGATCCCGAGGTATAAGTGTTTCATCCTCAGTTTCTCAGCTCTCCGCTTTACGCTGGGCGAAACCTCGGAGGTGAGAATGGCGGTTTCAATGCCGGCGGCCCGGAGGAGTTCGACACCCATGCCGTCCCTGATGGAAAAGCGCTTGAATGCTTCCCCATGTTCGTTGTAGTAGACACCGGTGTCGGTCAGCACGCCATCATTATCAGTAAGGACAAGGCGGATGGCTGACGCCCGACGGATCGATTCCGTCCTGCTCAGTTTCTTTCCCGCTACCATATGGTCCATCCTCCGTCCACCACCAGGTTCGCCCCGGTCATATACAGGGACGCATCACTCGCCAGATAAATGACAGCTCCCTGGTAATCCGTCGGCTGAGCCATTCGGCCCAGCGGCGTTCGCTCGCTGTACCGTTCGAGAAAATATCCTTCCTGGGAGTTTTCGACTCCGCCGGGGGACAGTGAATTCACCCGCACCCCTGCCTTTCCCCAGTACGCCGCCAGGAACCTTGTCAGTGAAAGGACAGCTCCTTTTGTCACCGGATAGGCTGCAGACTTGTGAAAATCCTGTGTTCCGTCAGGTTTTCTGTAGAGCGACTGGTCGGGTGCGACAATCCCGTACGTTGATGCGATATTGATGATGCTGCCTGACCCCGCCCTTGCCATCGATGACCCGATCGCCTGACAGCAGAGGAATGTGCCGGTGACATTCACATCGAGCGAGCGCTGCCAGAGAGAGAGCGGGAACTCCTCGAACCGGGA
This sequence comes from Ignavibacteria bacterium, assembly GCA_029859455.1. Classification (GTDB taxonomy): domain Bacteria; phylum Bacteroidota; class Ignavibacteria; order UBA10030; family UBA6906; genus JAOUDE01. Next base: position 8,439 of record JAOUDE010000043.1, read on the forward strand.
CTGCTCCGCGGCTGCGGCAGGGTTCTCGAACATATCGTTGATGGCGGCGTTGTTGATCAGGACATCAACCCGCCCGAATTTCTTCAGGATGGCTCTGTTAAGCCGGACGGTCTCTTCACGTTGTGTGATGTCCACCGCATACCCGGTGCATGGAACATGATATTCAGATTCGAGTTCTTCTGCAAAGCGGCGGCATGTGTCTTCGTCCAGGTCCGCGGCCACCACGCCCGCTCCCGCTCCGGCGAGAGCTCTGCAATGCTGTTTTCCGAGGAGCCCGGTGGCGCCGGTCACCACCGCTACCCTGCCGGAAAGTGAGAAGAGTGCGTCGGACATATCAGACGGTTTTCTTCTTTGGTTTCAGATTGAAATTCCCGGTCCTCCGGAAGACCGGCTCGACCGGCTTTCCGTGGAGTCTCTCCCGGACTGATCCTGTGCTGACCGCTTCCCTGACAGCCGGCAACACCTCCGCGTAGGCTGATAGCGTATAGTCGACATCCTTGTCGGTATGGGAAAAGGAAATGTTGTGGAACCCGCTCCACAGGATCCCTCGTTTGAACAGTTCCTGCTGCATGAAGGACTTGATTTCGAGCGGGTTGCCGGCCTCCACCGAAAATGTCACCAGAGACCGGCAGTCGAACCCGGTGCATCCCGTATATCCCATGGATAGTTCCTTCGCCATCCGATTGTATCCCTCCCTCAGCTTGCTTCCTTGCCGGGCAAGGTATTCAGGAACCCGACGGTCTCTCATCTCATTAATGGTTGCTTTCGCCGCAGCGAGCGAGAGCGCCTCCCCGCCGAACGTGGTATAGAAGAACACTTCCCGGTCGGCCAGTTCCATCACTTCTCGCCTTCCCGTGAGCACGGAGAGAGGCATACCATTCGCGATCGCCTTGGAAAATGTTGCCATATCGGCATGGACGCCGAAGTACTCCTGCGCTCCCCCGAGGGCCAGCCGGAAGCCTGTCCACATTTCATCGAAGATCAGGAGCGATCCGTTTTCATTGCAGACCTCCCTGAGTCGGTGGAGGAAGTTCTCACGCGGAGCCTCGAAGACGACCGGCTCGAGAATGACACAGGCGGTCTGATCGTCGATCGAATCGACCACCGACTGGATATCATTGTAGTTAAACGTGAAACTCAGGTCCAGAATCTCTGCCGGAATGCCGCGGTTTCTGTCAGTCACCCCGATATACCAGTCGTGCCAGCCATGATAACCACAGCAGAGCACTTTCTTCCGTCCGGTGAAGGCCCGCGCGAGGCGGACTGCGGCAGAGGTCACGTCGGCGCCTGTCTTGCTGTAGCGGACCATCTCTGCATTCGGGACCACGTCGCGGATCAGCTCCGCAGTTTCAACCTCGAGCGGATGCATCATGGAAAAGGTGATCCCGTCCTTCAATTGTTCCATGACGGCCTGATCAACGGCAGGATAGCAGTAACCGAGGGAGACAGGTCCGATCGCCATATTGAAATCGATATATTCGTTTCCGTCCACGTCCCAGACATGTGAGCCCTTTCCTCTGGAAAGATATTTCGGAGCAACGCCGTTGATGTACTGGCCGGGTCCTTTTGCCAGCGTCTGTGTACCCGAAGGGATCAGCCCCTTCGAGCGCTCGAACAGTGCGTTTGATTTCGAGATGTCAGGAAATGAACGGTTTTCCTCAACTCTGTTAGCCATAAAAAGAACCTGTTTGCTGTTAGTGAAGTGAAGAAAGCCGGGTGGATATCTGTTCCGCAATCTGTGAGGCGGTAAACCCTTCGATTTCCAAAACGTCCGCGAGCAGGCCCGGGTGGAACCACCGGTCCTTCAATGCAATCGGAAGCACGGCAGGTGCAATCCTGTTCGCAAGAAAAAGCTCGGCAAGGATGGAATACAGCCCTCCCGTTTGAAAATGGTCTTCCACGGTGACGAGAAGTCGGGACGTCCGGGCTACCTTGAGAAGCGCGGCCGCATCGACCGGTGCAAGCGTTCGCATGTTCACCAGCCCGACCGAGAGACCGCGTGGGAGAAGAATCTCCCTGGCCTTCACTGCCTGCTCAAGGAGGAAGCCATAGACAAGGATCGTGACATCGGTTCCGACGGCGATTTGTTCGCACTGGCCGATCCGGAACGGCTCCCGATGCTCGCATGCAGGACTGGATGCATTGTACCTGATGTACCACGGTGCCGGACTTGCGATGATTGCCGGCATCGCGTCCACCAGCTCCTGTTCGTCAGCTGCGCAGAACACATGCATGTTCGGGATTCCGCGCATCAATGAAATGTCTTCCACGGCCTGATGTGTCGGGCCGTTCGCCTCTGAGAGAAAACCGGGGACGCCGCCAACAAGCTTCACCGGGAGGTTGGCGATACCAACATCAGTCCTGATGAATTCGAACGCCCGCATCGTAAGGAACGTCGACAGTGCATGCACTACCGGTTTTCTCCCGCGCAGGGCGAGACCCGCCGCCGCGCCGACCATCGTCTGTTCGGCAATGCCGACATCGATGAATCGGTTCCCAAGATGGGGAGGGAGTCCGCGGATCGCTGCCCTGTTTTCCGCCGTCATCACGATGACGGAAGAATCCTGCTCGGCAATGGTCCTGAGGCAGTGTTCGTAAGACATGCTACCGAACCGTCAATGTTTCGGAAGTGATCCTGGCCTTTTCTTCGCCGTGCAGCTCGCGGAGCAGCATCGCAACTTCGTCATGCGTGAAATTCACGAACCATCGGTCTGCCCGCTGTTCGATACTGGGCAGTCCCTTTCCACGCACTGTGTCGGCAACGAGAACACTCGGCGAACCTGCGGCGTAGGGCAGTGTGGCAAGTCCTGACTCGAGCTGGTCGAAATCATGCCCGGGGATTCTTCGGACCGTCCATCCGAATGCCTCAAATTTCGGTTCGAGCGGTTCCAGTGGGATCAGTTCCTCGGTCCGAATATTCGCCTGGAAACCATTCCTGTCGACAATCATCGTCAGATTATCCAGTTTCATCGCTGAAGCGACGAGACACCCCTCCCAGATCGTTCCTTCGTTCAATTCGCCATCTCCGACGATGACAAACACCCGGTTGGTCCCTCCCCGGATTCTGATATCCAATGCGACCCCTATAGCGACTGAAAGGAGGTGTCCGAGCGACCCGGAATGGAATTCGATTCCGGGAACGGAACGGTTCGGATGCCAGTAGATCGAATCGTTTACGCGCAGGTGGTTCGCGAGGCGTTCGCGCGGAATGAAGCCCAGTTCGGCAAGGGTACCATATAATGCCGGGAC